>JAUXEQ010000049.1 GCA_030620455.1 bacterium
GTCGCAGTTGCTGTGGCCGCTCGGTCTAAAGAGATCTATGGTGCAGTATTCGATGTCTCTGATGCTCATCCGATTCCAATCATTCCATCAGGTGTTTTCTCTGTAAAGGATTTCGTACAAAAATTAAATAGCTTTCCAAAAATAATACTTATGGGGAACTATGCTAATAAAATAGAAACATCGATGAAAACAATTCTTCCTAACGATTTTGCAATTACATCTCCCAGAAGTCTTCTTGCTCTGGGATATCAGGAAGTTATCGAGGGAAAATTTATTTCGGCAGAAAATCTTGAACCGAAATATTTGAGAGATTTTATCCCTGGGAAAGCGAAAGTATCCTTTGATTCTACTTGACTATTTTAAAACTTTTTTTATTTAATTGTTGTTACAATGATTATTAAAGGTAAAGCACATAAATTCGGCGACAATGTCAACACAGATGTTATCTATCCAGGGAAATATACTTACATGCAACTTGAACCCAAGGAGATGGCTATTCATGCAATGGAGGATATCAGTGCAGAATTCTACAAGAATGTTTCTATGAACGATATTATTGTGGCGGGAAAGAATTTTGGATGCGGATCCTCGAGGGAACAGGCTGCGGCATGTTTAAAGTATGCTGGCATTTCAGCAATTATTGCGCATTCTTTCTCAAGACTATTTTTCAGAAACGCTATAAATTTCGGGCTTCTCGCTATAACTCATCCAAAAGCGTCAGATTTCATACAACAGGGAAACACACTGGAAATTGATTATAAATCTGGAATCATAAGATCCAAAGGAAATGAATTTAGTTTCTCGCCATATCCTGAACTTGTGCAAGGAATTTTAGAAGCAGGAGGGTTGATTCCCTATCTTAAAGACAAGTTAACTAAATGAAAATTTAATTTTACATATTCGATTAATACAATGAGGTGTCTCAACTATACATCAACATTCGCGTCAATAATTTTTATATCATACCAGATGTTTATTAATTCCGCAATTGCACAACCAATAATAAAGTCGAAGCACGAACAGGACTTTGAGCAAAATACTGATGCTGAAGAAAAGAAAGATCCAAGGATTATATTTGAGGAGAAAATGAAAAATTTTCTGCATAAAGCCGACAAAGATTTTGAAAATAAGAATTACCTTCGAGCATATAAAAATTACATTTTCTGCTTTGAATTCAGTAGAGGAAGCAACAAAGAATATACGCTTATGAAAGCTTATCTCTCTATAGAAAACCACCTTGTAGAAGAGGTGATACCCTCTCCATATTACTATTCGAGTCGATTTAAAGGCATAATTAAAAAAGCCCATTCCATATGCTCTCAGAATGAGAAATCGGGATTAAAAATTAAGAAAACCGACTGGTATGGAAGAGCAGTCGAAAATTATATCTTTTTCAGAAAAAAAATGATATCCGATATCACAGACATTGAGAAAAAGACCGCTTTCGAGAAGGAACTCCCAAAAATCGAATTTTTGGACAGAGAATATATCGAAAAGATCAAGCCAAAAGATAAATAGAATTGCCTTAGTATTATCATACCTCTATATCTTATATTTTAAAAAGAGAAAAGTAGTTTAAAGAGATTTTCTCGTCATTTTCTGCATTTAATTTAAAATTCTTAATTTTTATGTTGACATAATTTCAAAATTCTTTTTAATAGAAGTCCTGATGCTTGAGTCAAAGCTCATTACAAGCGACGGGGGATAGTACTTCATCCCTACGGCTTTTGTGGATAAGGCTCTTAGAAACTAATTGATGGAGTATTTTTATATTTGAATAATGAAAGAGGTATGATATGTCACAAAGAATTCGAATTAAGCTGAAGTCCTATGATACTGTTATTTTGGATCGTTCCACTAAAGAAATTGTTGAAATTGCCAAGAGAACCGGAGCTATTGTCGCAGGTCCTATTCCATTGCCTACAAGAAGGAGGATTTACACAGTTTTGCGATCGACTTTTATTGATAAAAAAAGTCGTGAACAGTTTGAAATGAGAATTCACAAAAGACTTATCGATATATACGGTGCGGATGATAAAACTATCGAGGAAATGATGAAAGTCGAACTACCAGCAGGTGTTGATATAGAAATTTCTCTGTAATTTTCGCTCATTATAAAAATAAATTTGGAGGCTTTAAATATGCTCGGATTATTGGGCAAAAAAATAGGGATGACAACAATTTTCACCGAGGAAGGTACAGAACAACCTGTTACTGTGATACAAGCAGGTCCATGTACTGTCATACAAGTGAAAACAAACGAACGCGATGGATACTCATCTATTCAACTTGGATATGATTCAATTCCTCCTAAACTTGTTAACAAGCCAATGATGGGACATTTTAAAAATGCTGGTGTTAAACCATTTAGAAAGCTTAGAGAATTTAGACTCGAGGAATTATCCAAGGATTTAACTCCCGGAAAAGTTCTGAAAGTTGAGGATGTTTTTTCCGAAGGTGATAAGATTAATTTAACAGGCACATCTAAGGGCAAAGGCTTTAGCGGAGTTGTAAAACGCTTCGGCTTTAAAGGTGGACCTAAATCCCATGGTCAAAAGGACAAGCACAGGAGTGCTGGGTCTATCGGTGCATCTAGTTATCCGTCTCGCGTTTTTAGAGGATTAAAAATGCCGGGGCATCAGGGTAATAAAGCTATTACAATTAAAGGTCTGCGTATTCTGAAAATTATTCCTGAAGACAATTTAATTCTTGTGAAAGGTTCTGTTGCAGGACCCAGAGGTAGTTATCTAATTATTAAGAAACAATTCAGTTAACAATTCAATTTTTTTTAAATTCTATATAAAAGATAAAGAGGATTTAAATGAGCAAGGCTAAATTATACGATAAACAAGGAAACAATAAGGGTAATGTTGAACTTCCTGAAATAGCCTTCGACTGTAAGCCCAATAAAGATGTTCTTTGGCAATATGTTAAAATGTATAATGCCAATCAACGATTAGGCACTCATTCTGCAAAAACACGGTCTGAAATTAGAGGTGGCGGCAGAAAACCATGGCGTCAAAAAGGAACTGGAAGAGCAAGGGCTGGAACAACAAGTTCCGGTTTATGGCGTTCTGGAGGAGTGATTTTTCCACCCAAACCCAGAGATTATAGGCAATATATGCCCAAAAAGATGAAGAAGATTGCCTTATCATCTGCTCTTAGCGATAGAGCTAAAGAAAACTTGGTTCACGTCTTCGAGGGCTTTGATATTAAATCTCCAAAAACAAGTGAACTCATTAAGATTTTCGATACAGCAGAGTTAAACATAAATAAACCTATTCTTATAATTACTAATTCTATCGAAAATGAATTGCTATTAAGTGCAAGAAATATTCAAAATATATGTGTGAAATTTTCTGGAGAAATTAATGCATATGAAGTACTTAAAGCTGAGAACATAATAATCGAGCAAAATGCACTTGAAAAAATTGAGGAGCTTTGTAAAATATGAAACTAAAGGATCCACATAAAATTATTGTTAAACCCATAATTACAGAGAAATCAACTTTACTACGGACAGAGAGTAACATATTTCAGTTTTACATTAGACCAGATGCTACGAAAAAACTGGTCAAGCAAAGTGTAGAGGAACTATTCAAGGTGGATGTGCTAAATGTTAGAATTATTAACCTTCCGGGTAAACCTCGAAGGCGTGGCCTTTACACTGGAAAAACGAAATCCAGAAAAAAGGCGTTGGTAAAAGTAAAGTATGGACAAAATATTCCAATTTTTGAAGGACTTGTATAATTATAAAATGGAAAGAAACACAAACTAAAGTGGTTTCGAATTTCGGGAAAATTCATCCCGAAAGGAGTTGAAATGGCAATTAAAAAATTTAAACCTACTTCTCCCGGTTTAAGACAAAAAATTGCACTGAGATATACTGAAATTACAAAGCAAAAACCAGAAAAGAAACTTCTCAAGAAGAAGTCTAATACTGGTGGCAGAAATCATCACGGTCGAATCACAGTTAGACATCGCGGTGGTGGAAATAAAAAGCGTTATCGAATTATCGATTTAAAGCGTGATAAAAAAGACATCGAAGCTAAGGTTGCAGCTATTGAGTATGATCCTAATCGCTCTGCCTTCATTGCTCTGCTTCATTATACTGATGGCGAAAAAAGATATATTTTAGCTCCAAATGGCATTAAATTAGGCGAACACATCATTTCATACAGCACTAAAGCTTTGGAAATAAATAAAGTAATCCCAGATATAAAAGCAGGTAATGCATTACCGCTTTATCGAATACCTGTCGGAGCCAGAGTTCACAATCTAGAATTAAAACCGGGTAAGGGTGCTCAGGTTGTCCGCTCGGCAGGTGTTGAGGCTCAAATTGTTGGACGCGAAGAAAAGACTTCAAGACATACAGTATTCAATAATGAAGGTAAAATTATCGAGCAGATTTATGTTCCCTATGTGCTTATTAGACTTCCTTCAAGTGAAATAAGGCGTTTCCAAGGTGATTGTATGGCAGTTATTGGACAGGTTAGCAATGTAGATCATTCTAATATTGTCTATGGTAAAGCCGGTGCCCGAAGATGGCTAGATCGAAGACCCAAAGTCAGAGGTGTGGTTATGAATCCAGTTGATCATCCGCATGGAGGAGGCGAAGGAGGCAAACAGAAAGGCTATAAAACACCCAGGACTCCGTGGGGAAAGCCATGCAAAGGATACAAAACTCGAAAGAAAAATAAACCTTCTAATATTTTCATTGTAAAACGTCGAACAAAATAAGCACTATTTTTATAAAAGGAGATTTATGCCCCGTTCGCTAAAAAAAGGACCGTATGTTGATGCAAAACTACTTAAAAAAATTGAGGAATTAACTAAATCTGGTAAACATAAAGTTTTAAAAACCTGGTCTCGACGCACTACAATAATACCAGAATTTATTGGTCATACAATCGCAGTGCACAATGGCCATAAGTTTATTCCAGTTTATATTTCTGAGAATATGGTTGGACACAAATTAGGTGAATTCTCACCATCAACGATATTCAAAGGACACGGTGGTAAAAAGGCTAAGCAGGTTATTAGAAAGAAATAATCATTAATTATAAGCATTAGAATTGTCAGATCGAAATTTATCGGTCTTATATGGATTATGGAGGATATGGTAATGGTTTCAAGAGCTATATGGAAATATGTAAGAATCTCTCCAAGAAAACTTAGATTAGTAGCAGATATTATAAGAGGAAAACCTGTTACGGAAGCCATGGCAATGCTTCCCCTTCTGAATAAGCGAGCAGCGCCTATTCTTCTCAAAACGCTTAAATCTGCAGTTTCAAATGCTATAAATAATGAAGACCTAAATGTTAAAGAGGAAGATTTATTCGTTTCCAGACTGTTAATTAATGAATCCTTCAGGCTTAAGAGATGGCGACCAATATCCAGAGGTAGAGCTGTACCATATGCTCACAGGTTCTCTCATATATGGATTGAACTTGATTCTATGAAAGAACTTTGAATATGATTTAAATTATTTATCTTAATATCGAATATTCTAATTTATAATTTGAAAAAATTTAGAAAGATTTACATATAGGAGGATTAACTTGGGGCAGAAAACAAACCCAATAGGTTTAAGATTAGGAATTATAAGAACTTGGAATTCTAAATGGTTTGCTAATATGGGTAGTAAACAATACAGGCAGAATCTCTTGGAGGATATAAAAATAAGAGATTACACGCAAAAGCGTTTTGACAATGCCGATGTATCCCAAATAGAAATTATTCGATCTCCAAAAAGGGTTACTATAAATATATACACAGCTCGTCCAGGTGTCGTTATTGGAAGAAGTGGTGTAGAAATCGAGCAGTTCAAAAAGGAACTTGAATATATCACAAAAAAAGAAGTTCAGCTTAATGTCCTGGAAATAAAGAAACCGGAATTAGACTCATATCTGGTAGCTAAGAGTATTGCGAGACAACTTGAAGGTAGAATAAGTCATAGACGTGCAATGAAAAGAGCAATTACATCTGCAATGAGAATGGGAGCTAAAGGAATAAAGATCAGATGTGGTGGAAGATTGGGGGGTGCGGAAATTGCTCATGCTGAAGAATACAAGGATGGCAGAATCCCTTTACATACATTGAGAGCCGATGTAGATTTCGCCAAAACCGTTGCTTACACAACATATGGAACAACCGGTGTCAAGGTATGGATATATAAAGGTGATCTGTTGGGTGGCATGCATGAATACTGGGAGAAAACCTTGAGAGAAGATTTACAGGATAGACGAAAACCTAGGTCCCAGGGAATACGTCGTGATAGACGCTCAAGAGGAAGAAATAAGGAGCGATAATAATGCTTTATCCAAGGAAAACTAAATATAGAAAACAACAACGCGGAAGGATGAGGGGAAATGCTATGCGCGGGAATAAGTTGGCGTACGGTGATTATGGTATCAAAGCTCTGGAACCGTCATGGATAACCGCAAATCAGATTGAAGCCTCTCGTGTTGCCATTAACAGACATCTCAAACGTGCTGGAAAGCTATGGATTACCATATTTCCAGATAAACCTTTCACAAAGCATCCTCCTGAGACGAGAATGGGCAAAGGAAAGGGAAATCCTGAATACTGGGTTGCTGTGGTTAAACCGGGAAGAATCATGTTCGAAATATCGGGTGTTCCCGAGAAATTAGCTTTTAGAGCATGCCAACTTGCAGCAAGGAAACTTCCCATTAAGACTAAATTCATTGTCAGAGGACGCGAGGGTGGAAATAAATTATGAAAATGTTCCAGATTAACAATATGACTAAGGATGAACTTCTACTTCAACGCAGAAACCTTATGGTGGAATGGTTTAACCTTAGAATGCAATGTGTACTTAAACCTCTCGATAATCCAAAAAGAATAGGGGTTATTCGAAAGGATATTGCCAGAATTAACACAATACTGCACGAGTTTGAGCTTGGTATACGTAAAGTAATGACTGCTGAAGAATCATAATGATAATTTCAGTTATCTATCCAAGTTACACTATTATTTTCTTATAAATTAAGTTCTATCGTTTCTATTCAGTGAATTATTGTATTTATGGACAAAAACCAGACACCACCAAAAAGCAGAAATCCGCTTCGAAAACTCTACAACTGGGTTTTACATTGGGCATATACTCCATATGGAGTATGGGCTTTAATAATCACCGCATTCGCTGAATCTAGTTTTTTCCCTGTTCCTCCAGACATATTATTACTACCTATGGCGCTTTCTCGGCGAAAGAAAGCTTTTTATTATGCCTTTTTAACAACAATATTTTCTGTTTCTGGTGGGATTTTGGGATTTGCAATCGGACTATGGTTAATGGATGCAATAGGCATTAAATTGCTTGAATTCTACGGTGCAATGGATGAGTTTGCAAAAATATCTATGCTTTATAATAAATATAGTGCAATAGCAGTTGCCACCGCTGGTTTTACTCCAATACCATACAAAGTATTCACTATTGCCGCGGGAGCTTGTAAAATCAACTTCACAGTTTTTATTTTGGCTTCAATAGTTAGCAGAGGTGCAAGATATTTCATCCAAGCAACACTGATGGTTATTTTTGGACAGCCTATTAAAAAATTCATCGATAAATACTTCAACTTATTAAGCTTGGCTTTTTTTGTACTTCTCATTGGCGGTTTTATCCTAATTAAATATGTAATTCATTAATGAATTCCTACATAACAAATATCACGAAGAATATAAAAAAGTTATTGAAAATCACAGGACCTGTGAAGGTTATGGAGGTCTGTGGAACTCATACTGTAGAAATTTCACGTACAGGTATCCGAGGACTTTTCGGTGAGCAGTTAGATCTTGTCTCCGGTCCTGGGTGTCCAGTATGCGTTACACCTAACGATTATATTGCCAAAGCTCTGTGGTTAGCAAAATCAGGTGTTACTATATGTACTTTTGGCGATATGATACAAGTTCCTGTCAATAAAGAATCTCTTCAATCTATAAAAGCAAAAGGTTTCGATATTCAAGTTATATATTCTCCTACTGAGTCTGTTGAGTTTGCAATAGATAACCCAGATAAAAAAGTTGTTTTTCTTGGAGTTGGGTTCGAAACTACCGCACCTTCAATTGCAGGTACAATAATCGAAGCTAAAAAGAAGGAATTGGATAATTTCTCCGTCCTCTGTACACTCAAAACAATTCCTGCTCCGCTTGGTGTTATTGCTTCATCACCAATGCTTAAAATTCATGGATTCATGCTGCCTGGTCATGTTAGCGTAATAATAGGAGTTAAGCCGTATCGCTTCCTTGCAGATAAATACAAAATCCCAGCGGTTATAGCTGGATTTGAAGCTGCAGATATCTTAAAAGCGATAGAAACCGTTCTAAATATGATTATTTCTGGATCAACAAGTATTGTTAATGAATATAAACGAGTTGTCCTAAAAAACGGGAATCGGTCTGCATTACATTTTATAAATGACGTTTTCACTTCATGTCCGTCATCTTGGCGAGGATTAGGTGTTTTACCGAATTCTGGACTTAGAATTTCAGGAAAATATTCTCATTACGACGCTGAGAAACGCTTCAACATCCCTGACTTCACAAATATCGAGGATGATCCTATGTGCAAATGCGATAAGGTTATCATGGGTATTATCAAACCTTATGAGTGTGGACTATTTAAGAGAGTATGTACACCGCAAAATCCCAAAGGTCCTTGTATGATATCCAGTGAGGGTTCATGTGCTGCTTATTTCAAATATGGGTATTAATCGTTGTCCGAAATCAATAAATTAATAAAGA
>JAUXEQ010000277.1 GCA_030620455.1 bacterium
CGGTTCTATTAACGGTATTGGTGCATTGTTATGCGCTGAATTGGGCTATTTTGATTTGGGATGTAACAAATATCTTCGAAAGAGATTTGAGGGTGGCTTTGAGTTGCTTGCACTGAATGGCAATATTGTGTATACAGAAGACGAACCAATTATTCACATTCACGTTGTTTTAGGAAATCTAGATTTTCTTGTTATCGGTGGGCATTTGTTTGATGGTGAAATTTCTATTACTGGTGAGATTATCGTTTCAACTTGGCACAAAGATTCAATTCTTCGATCGAATGACGAATATACAGGATTGAAGCTATGGAAACTGGATGAAAGAGAATAACAAAAGGATTGACTGGATGTTAACTTTCTTTTAGTAAGGTTTAATGTTTTAACGTTTCCAAATGCCTGGAATAATAGCTCCTGCTGGAGTTCTGCCATTTGAATCAAGCTTATAATCGGTAACCCAGAAACCCATTCTATCGATTACTTTCTCACCAGTTATGGGGCAATATGTATCTTCACTCTCGGTTCCAGGTACATTGCCTATATAGACATATAATAAACCCACATCTAAAGCAATTTCTCTAGCCATCTTTAATGTTTTTCCCGGTGTTGGTGGTCGGTCAGTAAGTTTGAAATTGGGATGAAATCTCGAGAAATGAAGCGGTACATCTACCCCTAATGATTCTGCAATCCAAATGCACATCTCTCTTATATCTTTCGGATCGTCGTTAGCGTTTGGAATTATAAGATTAGTAATTTCAATCCAAACTCCTTCTTCTTGAAGGATTTTTAGTGTTCGTAATACAGGATTCCTCGATGATCTTGTAAATTCTCGATAGAAACTTTCAGGTCCTTTTAGATCGACATTTGCAGCGTCTAAAACCTTTGCCAATTGTCTTAACGGTTTTTCGTTAATATATCCGCATGTAACAAAGACATTTTTTAAGCCAGCTTTATGAGCTAAGACTGAAATATCATACATGTATTCATAAAATATTATGGGTTCAGAATAAGTATAGGAAATAGAGGAACATCCTTTCATGATTGCTTGATTAACGATTTCACGGGGAGTTAAAGAATAGGGTTTCGTGTCTTCTGGGGCAGTTTGAGAAATTGTCCAGTTCTGGCAGAAATTACATGCAAGATTGCAACCCACAGTGGCAATTGAATATGAATTGCTTGTTGGTTGAAAGTGAAAAAGTGGTTTTTTTTCAATTGGATCGATATGTATTGCAACCGGTTTTCCATACGTTAGTGCTCGTAATTTACCTGAAATATTTGCTCTAACTTTGCAAATACCTCTTTCACCCGGTTCAATAATACACCTAAAAGGACAAAGTTCGCATTGAACAGAACCATCGACTATTTTTTTATACCACATAGCTTCATGCATCGAAAGACCGTAGTTCAATACCTTTTTTGCTGTTAAGTGTGTTAAATCCTTAGCCTTGCTCCACATTGAACTATCAGATTGCACAAAGAATATTATGATAATAAGAGAGATTATAATTAAAGAATATTTATTTAGCACTTTTCTCATTTTTTACTTTTGCTATTAATTTTAAGTGTGTCTGTAATAACGATCTTTTTTGGTCGAGCGCAAACTCTTACAACATAAGTTGGGGGTTCCACTTTGCTTTTATAAAGAACATCCAGATAATTCACATGTTTTGAGATAGTTGGAACGAGATAATAAATAGTGCTTTTGGCAAATCTATCGACAACCATATATCTTATATTGTTGTCATAAATAAATTCCCATATTTCATCTGGACCAGCGTAAGGATATGACAAAGACTTGTGATGTGAGAAATACCATGTCAGTCGAGGTTTTCTTGATAAAACTACAGCTTCTGGTTCGCAGTGATCTCTTATCCACTCATTTGCCTGGATGAAACCGACATATGATGGTTTAATTCCTGCAAATCGGTTTCCTTTCGCGTAAGCCCTCAGTTCTGGAAAGGTTTTAAACTGACCTATGCAATAACCAGCAAGTGTCATTAGAAGCATAAAAGATAGAAAAATATATGAAACTCTGTATCTAAAAGGTTTATCAGTAGGTTTAACAAGTTTAATGAATTCCAGAATGCCTATAAGAAAAAAACCAACTGCAAAGGGAAATAATACTACAAGATATCTCACTTGTGCCGCTGCTTCGAAGAACAGGGAATGAATTATAAGATATATAACGATGTACAGAGCGATATGTAAGTATTTTTTTAGAGTTCTTATTGCTCCGAATATTGCTATACTACCTCCAAAACCAACGAAGAAATATTTTTGAATACCCATTCCGAATCCCGATAATGCCAAAATCATCCGAGGGAAATTTACGAAAATATATTTATGAGAATTCTTTAAGAACTTTGCAAGAAGTTCTTTTGCTGTAAGTCTTTCTTGTGTTACAGGATCTTTAAGAAAAAAATCGATATAAAAGCCACCCACAGCTTCTCCACCAAGTAACATATTTCTTAATAACCAAGGAGCTAAAAGTAATGCGTTTCCAATGGAAAACCATAGAAGTGGTTTCCATTTTCGATTTATAAGCATAGTAATAAATATTGCTATTGAAACGGATGCACCAGAAGCCCTTGTAAAATAACAAAGAACACTTAGTAATCCTAAAATAAACCAATCCTTGGTTCTGTTTTTATCTTCGGCTATGAAATAGTAAAGAAAAGTTGCACTCGAGATGAACATGAAAAAGGCTTCAGTAATTTCCCAATGTGAATATTCTGCAAGTCGAGGATTAAGAGAAGCCATTAATATAATACCGTATATTAAAACGTAAGTAAATCCTATCCGCTTAAAAAACTTGAACCAGATCCATAATGTTAGCATATAAAAAATTAGAGACAAAATTTTTGCA
>JAUXEQ010000094.1 GCA_030620455.1 bacterium
GCAAAGTGTGCCGAGGTTGATGTAACGCACTTTAGGATTCTTAATCCCGAGCTTATCCGAGGTTGCACACCTCCTAATACGGGTAAGTATCCGCTAAAAGTTCCCAAAGAAAAAGGTGGAATATTCGTTACCAATTATAGGCGGATACCGGATTCGGAGAAAGTTATATGGCACCAACACACAATTAAAAAGGGCGAAAGCTTCTATGTAATAGCAAAGCGCTACGGTGTGCCAATGCAATCTATTATCTCTGCCAATAATATGAGTTCAAAGTCGACCCTAAGACCGGGCAAAAAGCTTCTCATTCCCATAAGTCGAGACAAAGCAAGCAAATATGTCAGCAACAGCAGTTCATCGATTGTTTCACAAACGAAAAGTCGAGGATATTATGCTGTAAAAAAAGGCGACACTGTTAGCGAGATTGCAGAGAAGCTTGGTGTTTCTCAACGCGGTATTATGAAAGCCAATAAACTCAGCAAATATTCAGTTATTAAACCGGGTCAAAAATTAACAATTCCAGGTTACCAGCCAACAAAGACTTTATATCATACAGTCAGAAAGGGCGAGACACTTTGGAAAATTGCAAATAAGTACGGCGTTACTGTCTCGCAAATTAAATCCACAAACAAACTCCACAACGACAAGATAAAAATCGGGCAGAAACTTGTAATTAAAACCTCCAAAACCTCTTTGGAATATGCCAACAACTCAAATAAGTCACAAGAGATAACTCATGTCGTTAAAAAGGGCGAAAGTCTTTGGTTGATCGCAAAGAAATACAATGTATCAATAGACGATTTAAAGAAATGGAACAATCTCAAATCAAACAATCTCTCAGTAGGCAAGAGACTAAATATTTCCTCGTCAATTTCCCCAAGAACTTCAGCATCGAGCACGAGTTCAAAGCCTGTTGTATATACCGTAAGAAAAGGTGATACGCTGTGGGATATTGCTAAAAAATATGGTGTGTCAACTAATGTAATTATGAAGAAGAACAAAATTAATAATCCATCAGCAATTAAACCCGGAGATAAACTTAAAATAGTTATGGAATAAGTTTTGATTCGCATTCACAATCGCTCGGAGAGGGAATTTTTATCGTTGTTTATGTGTAAAATCGAAAGACGTTATTTAAACATAATTTACACAGAGGTTGGAATTATTACAATGGATGAGATTAATAAAGAGCAATATATTCGCGAGCTTTTCATCGAACTTCTATTGATGTTGCGAGCCGGAGCGCTCCAAAATCTCGGAATGCTTACCAATCCCGCTACTGGAAAAAAAGAAACAAAAGTCGACCTTGCCAAGCGAGTAATAGACATGTTAGGAATGCTTCAAAAGAAAACTGAGGGAAATCTCAACGACCAGGAAACCAAAATGCTTGAAAATCTTTTGGCAGAACTGAGAATTCTGTATATAAAAGAAAGCAAATCGAATGAATCTGATAAAAAATAGTAATCTAAGAGATTCGATTATTGATCCTAAATTTGACTCAGATTTAGCCAAAAAACTTCGAGCCCGAATGGTTTCAGAACAAATTGCTCGTCGAGGAGTAAACGATCACAGAATTTTGGCAGCGCTTCTTGAAACTCCAAGACACATTTTTGTACCACACGAAGCAATCGATATAGCCTACGAAGACACTCCACTTTCTATAGGCCACGGACAGACTATTAGCCAACCTTATATTGTTGGATATATGACAGAACTATTAAATCCAAAACCGGAGGATGTAATACTCGAAGTAGGCACAGGAACAGGATATCAGGCTGCGGTCCTTTCTAAATTAGTCAGTAAAATTTACACTATAGAGCGAATATCTGCGCTTGCTGCAATGGCAAATGAGAACTTTGCCAAACTCGGATTAGATAATGTCGAGGTTATCGTATGCGATGGCTATCATGGCTTACCGGAGAACTCACCCTTTAATGGGATTATTATTACTTCTGCACCCCCTGAGGTTCCATCCGAATTGCTCAAACAGTTGGCAGATGGAGCTAACTTAGTTATTCCTGTTGGAGAAAATTTCCAAAGGCTGTGGGTGATAAAAAGAGTTGGCGAAGAATTTATGAAATCCCCAGATGTTGCTGTGCGTTTTGTGCCTATGGTTCATGGCATCGATGAGATTTGATTTTGCCAATTCTAACTTCATTTCGACCTTTTATTATTGACTACCGCAATCGAAGTTCATTAATTAAACTCACATTAAATTTATAATAACATAGTTTAACGGTTAATTATAAAATTTGTAAATTGTTAAATATAATGGGAGGAAGTGAAGATGACGATGAAAATTAAATTTCTTGTTATTTTATCATCTATCCTACTCGGTTTTTCAATCGGTGAAGCTGAACGAGCAACACCCGATATGATCGATCAAATTGCAAGGACACATGTGGAAGTTTACAAACCTGCTACGAAATCATACAGTATTTTAAGCATAATTCCGATTCTGGACGAAAGAAACAAAGACACTAATGCATACGTTGCTGTACTTAATCCCAAGGGATATATAGTTATATCGAACAACACCGATATTCGACCAGTTATTGCATATTCTTTCGAGAGCAACTTTGATTTCGAGATAACACCTAACAATGTTTTGCTTGGCATGGTCAAGAACGATTTAAAAAATCGATATAAAGCATTGCCATATTATTCACAATATCTCCGACAGCGAAACAATAAACTTTGGTACTATTATTTAAATAATTCAGATTTTCTTGTTAATGAATTAAATACATCAGAAACATATGGTCCCTGGCTTGATACCCAATGGAGCCAAGACGGAATTTTTTGGCGTTTTATGCCTATCGACCCAGTAACTGGTGATACATGTATTGCCGGATGTGGTCCGGTGGCAATGGGAATGGTGATAAACTATTGGGAATACCCGACCTCTATAATATTCGAGCCAGAGGAAAGTTATTACTCGATCAGAACCGATCCTCCAATTTGGATGGATGCGCCATCCGCTAACATGGACACAATCGACTACAATGGCTCGGGTGTACATCCAACCGACTCTACAATTGCACATCTATTATGGGCTTGCGGCATATCGGTTCGTGCAAGCTACAGCTCGTTAGGGACATCTTCATTAATTTCCCCAAGTACATTTAATAGATGGGATTATCCCTGTGCCGCAACAGTTGACGGTTTCCGCTCGAATTTCTTTGATTGGCTGGTAAACAACATGAAAAACAGAAAACCAGCAATATTAACAATCTTCGGCACAGCACCAGTTGGTCATTATGTTATAGCTGACGGTTATAGAGATGCTGGCGATTATCACATCAATTTCGGCTGGGAAGGTGCATACGACACATGGTATTTTCTTCCTGACAGTCTTCCACGAGGTTTCAGTATTATTTCCTCGGCGATATTGGACATTTCACCACCCAACAGAGATGCAACAGTTCTCCGCGTACCGTCGCCGTTCTCAACAATTCAGGAAGCTATCGATTCTGCTATTTGTGGTGATACTGTTCTTGTAGCAGATGGAACATATGCTGGAAATGGCTTTAGAGACATAGACTTCTTGGGGAAAGCAATCATTGTAATGTCGAAGCACGGCGCTAGTTCGTGTACTCTCGATTGTGCCGCTTCCTATTCTAATATGCACGTTGCTTTTAGATTCAATAATAATGAATCATATTCAACTGTTTTAGACGGTTTTACAATCGTTAACGGTTATGAGTTTTGGGGTGGTGCAATTGCAATTCAGATGTCGAATCCAATAATTCGAAATTGTGTTTTTGGGAATAATGAAGCTTATAACTACGGTGGTGCGATAAGTTGTATTTACGCAAGTCCCATATTAGAGAATAACGTAATAGCCGGCAATACAGCAGAATATGGAGGTGGTATTTTTTGCTATTCGTATTGCAGACCTATTTTAATTAACAACACTTTTGTGATTAACAGCGCATCCGAACAAGGTGGTGCAATATTCCTTGCTGACAGTTCATTTATGGTGATACTGAACTCGATATTTTACAAGAATTTAGCATCGGAAGGTGATGAAATATACATTACGGATAGACTCTCCAGTTTCTGGACAGATCCGTGCACGCTTTTGATTGCATATTCGAATATTGACACATCCAATTGTTACGTCGCTTCTCGTGGCAATGAGATGATTTTGGGTGCAGGGAATATTAACGACAGCCTTGTTTTTCTCGATTATATGTTCCATTTAGATGTAAGTTCACCGGGAATTGATCGGGGAACGGAATATTATATTTTCAAGGGCGAAACATTGTGGGCACCGAGGGATGATATCGATCGCGGGATAAGACCGTGGAATCTTCTGTATGACATGGGTGCGGATGAATACGGTTCAAGTCGTATTGTAACGAATAATAGAAACACAAAACCAGAAATTCTCTCACTCAATTGCCATCCTAATCCTTTCAATAGTGCAGTTTGCATAAAGTATAACTTACATTCGGAATCCAATATTAATCTTGAAATATTCGACATAAATGGGCATCGAGTGGAGCATATCACACTAAATAATAAAAGCCAATTTATCTGGAAACCGTCTGAGAAAGTAATGGTTGGTGTTTATCTAATTCGGATTAGCACGGAAACATTATCGGTATACAACAAGATTTTGTACTTGAAGTGACATGTCACAATAAATTCCTTACATCCCTGTATCTAAGACTCGAGCAAACAAAGGCTTACTATAATCCATATTTATTAATTTTTCTGTAAAGAGTTCTTGGGGAAATCCCCAAAATCTCTGCAGCTTTTTTTCTAGAACCCCCAGACTCACGTAAAGCTTTTATTACAGCTTCCTTTTCCGCATTATCAAAGTCTATTGGCTTAGAAAAATAACGTGAAATCGAATGTAAGAGTTCGTTGTTTTGCTTCAGCAAATAGAGTATTTTCCCAAAAATTTCGTCGTAATTAACATGCCCAACATCTCTTGCATACGAGCTCCCATCATGTATTACTGGGAGATTTCTTCCAACAAGTTGGTGCTGTGAGAAATAATGAGTTAAATCAGCTGCATGAATCATTTTGTCCTCCGATAGAACCGCAATATTTTCCATCAGATTGCGAAGTTCGCGAACATTTCCAGGCCAGTGATATGACAGCATTGCCTCGAGAGCGTCACTACCTATTCCACCGAATTTTACATGATGTTTTTCAGCAGCTTTATTAGCATAGTAAAAAGCCAATATTGGGATATCCTCAGGTCGCTCTCGCAATGGTGGCATAAAAATCCTAACTCCGCTTATTCTATAGTAAAGGTCCTCGCGAAATTTACCTTCACCAAGCAACACTTTGAGATCTTTATTTGTTGCAGCTATAATTCTCACATCGGCTACTTTAGGTTCGGAGGAACCCACAGGAAAATATTCTCCAATTTCAATAAACCTTAATAATTTAACCTGAATTTGCGAGGGAATCTCACCGATCTCATCTAAAAAAATAGTTCCACCTTTTGCCTGCCCGAGAAATCCTATTGTATCCTTCGATGCGCCTGTGAATGCACCTTCCTTGTAACCAAATAGCTGCGATTCGAATAACGTTTCTGGAATAGCGCCAGAATTAACAGCAAGAAAAGGTTTATCGCTTCTTCGAGAGTGTCTATGGATCGCTTGTGAAACCACTTCTTTTCCAGTGCCGCTTTCTCCGGTTATTAAAACTGGTATGTCGGTTGGAGCCACTCGAAATATAATATCCGCGATTATGTAAAGTGAATCCGAGCGTCCTATCATGCCATTCTGAGTTAATATTGCTCTGCGAGAGTATAAGTTATCTATCTCGGTTTCTAATGTGGACAAAAGAGTTTCCGGCGGGAGTATAAGATCGACCAGTCGCCTTATTACCGGGTCGTTTACATTCCAATGGATGAGAATTATCGGCATCAGTGGTGCCCGAATACCAACATTATGAAGGAAGTTTACAATCGAAAGCTTAAAGTTATCATTCCATTCAATAAGAGCGAGATCGAATTCCTTTTCACGAAGTTTTGTTAAAAATTTTCCCTGTGTATCGCATATCTCTCCATATATGTCGTACACACCATCGCTTTTGAGAATAATTATTTTCTTAGTACTATCCATATTAGAATAGATCTAAAATATCTTTAATTGTTACAATTGCCATTAATCCAAGCAAAAGCAACATACTAACTTGCTGAAATATTGACCTAACTCGATCGCTAATTCGTTTTTTTCTTATTGCCTCGATTACTGTAAACACTATTTGTCCACCATCGAGC
>JAUXEQ010000060.1 GCA_030620455.1 bacterium
CGTGACAATTTATCCCGATCGCGCTGAAAACATTAAAGACAAATTCGATCTAATAACAATACGAGCAGTCGGTCCGCTCAAGAAAACCATTCCAACAGCTTTGAAAAAAATAGAATCAAATGGTCTTATCGCAGTTTGGATCGGAAGAACATTCATCCAAAATATCGCTTGGTGGAAAACCTTTATCAAAAAGAGAAGTGGACAGGTTAAAATATTTCCATACCCACCGGAAATTTTCCCTGAATGCAATCTGGCTATAGCAATTATCAAAGGAATCGAGAAGACACAAATGTAATAGAGTTGCTTTAACACTTATGTTTAAATATTGAAATACCTGTTGCATTGCAAACTGAGTTAAACAGATAAGAACTATTGAACCCACATTGACATGGAGCCTATAATGAATAATGATTTCTTTTTCTCGTCCTTTTTGAAACCGTTTCCGATTAATCTTGTTTAACATAATTTTTTTTATAAATTATCGATATGCTCGACCCATTTTATAGGAAAGGATTAAGATTTTCGTGCAAGAAATGTGGTAATTGCTGCAGAATCTCCGACGGATTCGTCTATATCTCAAACAAAGACATAGCACGGATTACAGAAGCACTCGATTCAACTGAATATGAATTCTTGGATAATTACACCGAAAAAAACAACGGCTTCGTGGCACTTAAAAGTTACCCAAATGGAGACTGTATATTCTTTACAGAAAATATTGGCTGCAAAGTTTATGATCATAGGCCTCGTCAGTGCAGAACATTTCCTTTCTGGTCTAATGCGCTTTCATCACAAAAGGACTGGGAATCGCTTTCCTCTTACTGTCCCGGAATAAATACTGGGATATTATACACAAAGGACGAAATAGAAAAAATTTTAATTGGAACAATGGAAACTAAGAAAGGCTAATTTGATGAATAAAAAAATTGCAGTTTATCCGGGAACATTCGACCCGATAACATACGGTCATATGGACATAATAAAACGTGCAGCAAAGCTTTTCTATAGCGTTATAGTTGCTGTGGGTGAGGATCCTCAAAAAGCCCCTGTCTTCACTCTTTCCGAAAGATTCGATATGATTAAGAATGTCATAGAATCGGAGCGATTCGAAAACGTTTCTGTGGATCTTTTTCGCGGATTGCTGGTTCACTATCTTGATAAAGTAGGTTCGATAATTATAATTCGAGGTTTACGAGCTGTAACCGATTTCGAACATGAATTCCAGATGGCTCTTGCCAACAGAAAACTTAACAGCATTGCAGAAACAGTTTTCCTTCTGCCGGGGGAACAATTTGTTTACCTAAGCTCGTCGATGGTTAAGACAATTGCTCTGAATAATGGCGATGTTTCACCATTTGTACCGCCATTTGTCGAGAAATTTCTCTATTCAAAATTAAGGAGGTCATAAGATGAATCTAAAACAAATAGCAATTCTCGTTATCGTAGTTCTTTTGGTGATATTTTCAATTGTTATGATTGCAACCTCTGTTACAAAATCGAAGATCGTAAAAAAGATTGGGGAAAAGTCGATATTGGTGGTCGATCTTAGCAAAGAATATCTGGAAATAGGTGATATATCCATGAAGATCTTTGGCTTAGAGCCAAAGATAACTTTTCCACATCTCCTGAGATTAGTCAACTCAGCAGGTGACGATGATAAAATCGAGTCTATGATACTCAAGGGATATTCCACATTATCACTATCACAGACCTGGGAGCTTGAAAAAGTCATGAAAAAATTTCAGGAATCCGGCAAAAAAGTATACGGTTACATTAATTTCGCAACTCCCGGGAATTTTCTTCTTATGCACTGCTGCGATAGTCTATTTTGTCCTAAACTATCGAGCTTTTACATCCCCGGGTTTTCTATGTCGATGTTGTTCATTAAAGGCTCTTTTGCAAAATTAGGCATCGGCTTCGATGTAATGCACATCGGAAAGTTCAAGGGCACTGGTGAAATGTTTTCGGAGGACTCGATGTCTGCTCCACTTAAGCAAAGCCTTAATTTTCTTTTGGACGACATTTACGATCAGTTCATAAGTGATTTATCCGAGGGTTTAGATTGGGAATCTGAGGATGTGATCGATCTAATCGATGGAGCATATCACAACGCTCTGAGTATCAAAGAGGACTATGGTCTAATAGATTCCTTTATGTATTGGGAGCAATTAGTCGAATATCTTGTCGGCAAAGATCGTGATCGCATAATATCACTGAAGAAATACTCCAGAAAGGCACCGAAGCCTGATTATTCCGACGACAAAATCGCTCTAATAATTGCTGAGGGCTCGATAAGTATGTCCTCCAGTGTATGGAGTAGCAATGTTATTACTTCCAAAAAATATGTAAAATTAATACGTAAGCTTGCCGAAGACGACGATATTTCCGCAATAATAATGCGAGTTAACAGCCCTGGTGGTTCTGTATTAGTGTCAGACGAGATATACGATCAATTACTTCAAGCCAGCGATAAAAAACCAGTGATAACTTCCATGAGTTCCGTAGCAGCTTCCGGGGGTTATTACATTTCAATGCCTGCCAACAAAGTCTTTGCAACACCATACACATTAACAGGTTCAATCGGAGTAGTGTCGGTCAGACCTCATTGTGGAGAAATGTATAACAAGATCGATGCGCGATATCAAACGCTAAAACGAGGACGCAACGCGGATATATTCGATCCGGCTCATCCTTTTAATGAGGAGCAATTCGATATTCTTAAAAAGAATATGGAGATAATATACGACGAGTTCGTATCTGAAGCTGCATACAGCAGAGACACTACATTCGAATGGATAGACTCGATAGGTCAAGGCAGGATATGGAGCGCAAATACCGCCATGGAATTGGGTTTAATCGATGAGATCGGCTCTCTTTTGGACGTTATCGCTTACACTGAAGAACTGATCGGAGTTCCTGAGGGTAAACATGCTAAACTAATATTACTTCCAAGACCTGAATCGTTCTGGGAAATATACTCAGAGCTCTATTCATCGGCTGTTAGAAGCATTATTCCAAAGACTATAGTAAATAATTTTGCAGATATCGAGCTTATTGAAAATTTCTCAAATAAACCGTTGTATTACACAATTTTCAATTTGCAGGGGCTGAATTAACCAAGTTTCTCGGAAATTTTAAACAGATAATTAATTAGTCGTATATCTCCCATCTTTTTGCTTATCCGAATCGATGAATCGATTAACAAAAAGTTTGTATATTTAAATTATTAAAATTATAACTTGACTTATAACTTTCTCTCATACTATTTACTGCTTAATTCTTAACGAGGAAAGCTATGGAAAACGGTAACGACCATCTCAAAGAATACCTTCGCTCTTACGGTCTTTCCGCGACCAATCAGCGGATTTCGGTTTTAAAGGTTTTAGATCGAAGAACGGATCATCCCACAGCGGAACGCATTTTTGAGGATGTGAGGAAAAACAACGACCAAATATCTCTGGCTACAGTTTATAATGTTCTGAGTTCGTTTGCTAAGTCTGGGATTACTAAGGAAATATTTGTCGAGCCGGGCAGAAGCAGATTTGATCCTCGCACAGATCCTCATCATCATTTCTTTTGCAGAATTTGTGGCAAAGTTTTCGATATCGATGTTGAATGCAGTATTAGCAAATTAGATTCCTTCGATGGTAATAAAATTGAAACTGTTCACGGAATAATCCACGGCATTTGCAAGGATTGCATGAATAAAAGAAGTACACAATAGATTTTTCAACAACCCATTTTCAATACATATTAATCGTCGTTGTTTTCCTCATCGAGTCAAATCTCCCACTATTATAAAATCCAATTTATTCATTCTTAATCTCACATTAGCTTACATATTTTCACCCTCTCACCCGATTCAGGCTTTATCCCCTCACACGATTCCGACATGATAAAACAACTGTTAAATTGTACCTATACAAATTTCGTAGAATCAGAATTGATTTATCATTGTTGAATATATTTACTGTGTATTTTAATAAATGGATAGTCTATAGAAGAAAATTTGCGAACTATTTATTATCTGGATTATCTAATGCGCATTTAATAATCTCATAAAACAACGGCTCCGGTTTCTCGAGTTTGGATATCAATTCGGGATGATATTGCACGCCTACAAAAAATCGCTTATCAGGTAATTCCATAATTTGCATAATATTCTCTACCGGTTCATAACCAGAGAAAACCATACCGCACGATTTCAATTTCTCTACGTATTCTGGATTTACCTCGTATCTGTGCCTGAAACGTTCGCGAATGTAATCTGCGTCGTAAATTTTGTGTGCAAAAGTTCCGGGTTTCATTTTAACATCCTGACCACCAAGGCGCATTGTTCCGCCTTTCTTTTTCAGCCCCTTCTGTGACGGCAGAATGCATATTATTGGATGTTGAACCTCAATTCCCTCCTCGACAGCTTCGCTTGTGTTCGCACCTTCAAGACCACATACATTTCGTGCGAACTCGATAACTGCAAGCTGCATTCCATAACATATTCCAAGAAACGGGATGTCGTTCTCTCGACAATATTGAATAACTTTTATCTTGCCCTCGATACCACGCAAACCGAATCCACCAGGAACGATAACTCCATCGACCCCAGTTAGTTCATCTTCGACAGAGATTTTTCCCTGCTCGATTCCTGTTGTCTCGAGCCATTTAATTTTCACACGTGTTTTGTGATGTGCACCAGCATGATAGAGAGCCTCGATTATCGATGCATACGAATCGTGTAGCGCTGTATATTTCCCGCATAATGCAATCGTAACCTCACGAGTAGGATTCAAAATTGCATCGGTTAGACTAAACCAAAGATCAAGTTTTGGTGGTGAATATATCCCCAAACGTTTATGAAGTATCTCCGTCAGCCCTTGTTTATCATATAGAATCGGGATTTCATATACTGTTCCAACTTCAGTGCCGGAAATCACAGCTTCGGGTGATATATTGCAAAAAAGCGAAATTTTTTCCTTTAGTTTTAGAGGTAATTGTCTCGACGACCGAGCAATTATTACGTCTGGTCGGATACCTTTTTCGTTCAGCAATTTCACACTTTGCTGTGTGGGTTTAGTCTTGTGTTCGCCAAGGTTTTCTGGAATTGGTACATATGTTAGATGAATATATAAAATGTTTTTCGAGCCTATTTCACGACCAAGCTGTCTCACAGCTTCGATGTATAGCTCATTCTCGATATCACCAACAGTTCCACCGATCTCTATTAGGACAATGTCAGCTTTCTCTTGCTTGGCAATCCTTTTGAAATTTGATTTTATTTCATCAGTAACGTGAGGAATAAGCTGCACAGTATTCCCAAGATAATCTCCTCTACGTTCCTTCTCGAGAATGCTTGCGTAAATTTTCCCCATTGTCGAATTCCATTCCGATTTGCAAACAACATTGAGAAATCTTTCGTAGTGTCCAAAATCCATATCAACCTCACCGCCATCGTCTAACACAAACACTTCTCCATGCTCTATTGGATTCATTGTGCCCGGGTCGGTGTTGAGATATCCATCGCATTTTATCGGGATAACTCTAAGATGCGATTTAAGCAGATTTCCAACACTGGCTGTGGCAATTCCTTTGCCTAATCCGGATAACACTCCACCGGTTATTACTATATACTTGGTTTTATGAGGCACAAATACCTCCTCGAAAGTTTATTTAAATTAATTATAAAGCAGAATAAATGCAAGAGTATATATTTCGTTTATTTAACCAGAATACTTGATAATTTATTCAAAATGCTATTAATTGAAGACTAAGTAATTATGAAAGGAAAATTTAAATTTAAGCTATTTCCGATTTTGTGTGTGCTGATATATCTTGTAGTCATTGCTGCGGGTTGTTCGGAAGATGAACCGGAAGTGTGTTTGGATATCGAGTTTGCCTCAGGACCATCCATTGTAGGAAGGAATGAGACATTCACACTTTGCTTTAATTATTTTGCATCCAGAAGAGGGAAATCCGCTATTCCGGATAGCGGTGCTATTGTTGAAGTATCTTTTAGTTATGAATTGCCTTTCATATGGGTCGGCGGTGACACGATGAAAACTGTTTTCATAGAGAAGAACACGACATATCAGGCATGCTATAGGCTGAAAACCCCTGAGAATCCGCCAATAAACTTAATATTCAAAACTACCTTTCGTGTTTATGCTCCTGAACATAGCTGTGGTACCTCTTTGCCAAAATATATCAGAATACAGGATATCACTAACTAACGTCATATAAAGTCCACATTGAAATCTTAGATTTGTTGGTTGTATTAACCCCTTGTCGCTTCGCTACATCCCCCTTATTAAGAGGGACTGCTTCTGGTTTGCCTCCCTTAACAAGGGAGGTGGCTCCGACATTGTCGGAGTCGGAGGGTTTATTCCAAACCAATCCCCCTCGCAAATCGTATATCTCCACCGTTGCGCATGGGGCTGAAGCCCCTTGTTCAAAGAGTTTCGCATTTCATACCCCCCATGGTTGGCAGCGGACTGAAGTCCGCTGTTTCATCTATATTATCATTAGCTTATTTTGTTACTTTGTCAATGAAATTATTGTCCTGTCGATATAATTCTTTTCACCTAATAACTCATATTCGCTTTACTTAGCGCAGTTTAACGATAAGATAATGCTCATTAACAGCCATTATTTGAATGTTAATTTATTTCTATCCTGCATATAGGAATGTGTAACTCGATCGAGATCAAATGTATGGATGTTATTACTCTTGAAAACTTTGGAATATCTTTCCGTTTCAATTATTTGCGCATCAATAATTATCTTCAATAATCTCGAAATACGCTTGAGGATGTCTGCAATTAGGGCATTGCTTTGGAGCTTCGGTTCCTGTATGAGTGTAGCCACATTTCCTGCATTTCCACTCAACAGTTTCGTTCTTCTTGAAAACATTACCAGAGAGAATATTTTGCCTAAGTTTAATATATCTTCCCTCGTGGAATTTCTCTGCAATCGCTATTGTATAAAAAGTGGCAGCGATCCTTGAGAAACCCTCCTCTTGCGCTGTTTTAGCGAATTCAGGATACATGATTGTATTTTCATAGTTCTCCCCAGCAGCGGAAGCAGCAAGATTTTCCACAGTCGAGCCGATAACACCCGCTGGATATGATGCTATAATTTCTACGTCCCCACCTTCGAGATATTCGAATAACAATTGGGCATGCATTCTCTCATGCTCTGCTGTCTCGGCAAATATAGCTGCGATTTGCTCGTAACCTTCCTTTTTAGCCTTGTTGGCGAAAAAAGTATAACGATTTCTCGCTTGTGACTCACCTGCAAAGGCTGTTAGAAGGTTCTTTTCTGTTTTTGTTCCTTTTACACTTGACATAATGCTCCTTTCAAGTATAAGTTATTCTATAATTTTACCAGTAATGGTAAATTTTGTTTGAATATGAAATTGCTTGTTTATCAGTTATACTTACATTACGTCAATATGCACTGACGAACTCCAAAATCCGTGAATGTTGCAATACGATATCGCGAGAATGTTCCCCGACTTCTCTGTTTTAAACGTGCAAACCACTTCCGGAATAGAATACACAGTGCTGGTATTCGGGCCTTTTGCCGACGAGCCATGTGCCACTAAAGCAAATCTGCCTATTTCGTATGGAAATTTCTCTCCATCGGGATGGAAAGTCAGAACTATCAAGCCTATATGATGCTCGGTAGTATTCGGATGAGGAATTTCCTTACCCACTGATACAGCAACTTTGAAATGTTCCCCAGCTTTGATCTTTTTCTGTACATCGATAACAGGAACATGTTTTTCGGTTTTCCAATCCGCACTTTGAATTGGAAACGTATATTCATTCATTTTGCCCTCCTATTCTGGTAAATTTGGTTTGTGAAGCTCACACCTCAGCAATGATAATAGTCACCTACAACGATTTGGACAGCATACTTTAGTATGCTGCTCTTCTTCCTGCAGGCGACTGAAGTCGTCTGTTCAATTTTCTACTTCAAATATACAATTCTCTTCGTCATTCGTTGCCCATCCGATGTCGTTGCTCGCACAAGATAGACGCCACTGGAGATTGTTTCGTCAGGTTGCCAGATTATAACTTCCTGAGCCGATGCTGAAACCCCCTGTCGCTTTGCGACATCCCCCTTA
>JAUXEQ010000105.1 GCA_030620455.1 bacterium
TATTTGAATCGAAGAGAAAAATTATATTGCCATGAGATGTTGATATTCTGTAAAAATCTCTTAATGAACCACCAAATAATTTTGTCCCAACGATCTCACCTAATTCAAATTGAGACAAAATCTTAAGATAATCAAAATTACTCGGAAATATCTGTAACATTGGTTTTGCTAAATAAGTTATGTTTTATAATCATCTCGATTGTTTGCCGTGGTACCCAGCCAGAGTTTCCATCCTCCAGAATAATTCTCTCCCAACCCATACGAGTTTCCTTAATTCCCACTCGAGTGCCATCATGAATTGTGAATAACAACTCACTGTTATTTGAAGGAGCACTTCGAACATCGACTTTTGATGCAATAACAATTGCCAGGCTTCTTTCCCATAAACTATTCCCTTTTATATACCAGAATGAAGTCGAAATTATCAGTAGAATCCATAACACAACAGCCACCCATCGACCACTCAGTCTTATTATTGCATATATTGACGCAAGAGAAGCTGCAACGGAAATAATAAGTAAAATAATCCAGAAATTGCTAAAGGAGATGTTTACTAATATTCTGAAAAAAGGCTGTAAGAGAGTACCAGCATAAATTGATTCTATTCTATCTCGCGTCAATTTTCTCGAGAATTCCAAATTTTTCTTGATATCTGGATCGTTTGGGGATAAAATTCTTGCTCGTTCAAACCACAAGATAGCTCTTCCAATATCTCCCATTCTGAAATACGTATTTCCAATATTAAAGAAAAGTCTAAAATCATAACCACCTAACTCAATGGCTTTCATATAGTTTTCAAGTGCCTGTTCATATTCTTCGCTTTTATATTGGCTATTGGCAGTATTGTATAACTTTGTAACATCTTTTTGCGCTGCAAATGAGAAAGCTGAAATAATCAGAATAATCGATGTAACTAATGTAAATCTCACTTACGACCCACCTTTGTGTCGATTTCCCTCAGAAGCAACAGCACTCTGTGAACTAAGTCATCGACATTAATATCAGTTTCAGCTGGGGCAAATCTCGAGGCATGTATAACATCGAGAACCTCTCTCAAACCTTCGCATACAACGTCTTCCACACCACATTCCATAAGATGTATTGTAGCATCATCGAATATTACTGCTCCTGCTGCCATTCCAAGCTTATCG
The DNA here is from genome assembly GCA_030620455.1 of bacterium. Lineage (GTDB taxonomy): Bacteria > UBP14 > UBA6098 > B30-G16 > B30-G16 > JAUWMV01. The sequence continues at coordinate 1,152 of JAUXEQ010000105.1, forward strand.
CCTATATATTGAAAGATCGAATCGTATATTGCAGCAATTGCTTGAGTTCTGTTTTTCATACGACGAGCGGTATTGAGTTTCTTTTTGGCTTTATTAAGTGCGAGAGAGGACTTAACAGCACCTATATTCTCGATCCTTTTTTCATATCTTGTTCTATAAGCTAATGCAACAACGATAAGTAAAAGCTCGATAGGAAGAAACCACAAGGATTTCAGACCCCATGGAATGTTGAAACCACCTGTTCTAATAGTTTTCGAATCCGATTTTATGAATTCTATATCACCTCCAACTGCAACAATCCCGCTTCTCCCTCCGCCAGTCATAACCATTCCACCTTTCCCTTTGAGAACCTTTATCATAATCGGCTCAGTTTCCTGCTGTATGTATTTCTTTTTTTTGGGGTCAAAATAGGAAAATGTTATCGATGGTATCTCATATTCCCCCTGACTCCTTGGAACTAATACGTACTCAACCTCTTTAATTCCATGAAGTTTACCTCCCTTCTCATCCTTAGACACCTTAACTCGATGGTCAAAATCCTCGAAATCAGTGGGTAATATAGGTTGTGGCATCGTTACTGTCTCTATATTGCCATATCCGGATACCCGAACTTTCAGGCTTAAAGCTTCCCCAGCAGGAAGTTCATTTCTGTCCACTTCCGCAGAGAGAGAATATTGTCCTACTGCTTCGATGAAATCATCCGGTTTACCCTTACTGGGTAATGGCAAAACTTTTATTGAAATTCGATTGCTTTTCACACTAAACGTTGCGCGTCGACCAAAATCAAAGAAACCTCGAGACGGATGTCGAATAATTGTTTTCAACACCATTGGCTCAATTGTTAATGTACCAGTTCTGAGAGGGAATGCCACAATTGTTTGGAGTAAAAAACGAGAAAATCTCTTGCCTTTAAAGCTAACTGTTTCTGGCACTAATTGTGATGCTTGGTATAACGGTTCAATCCAAAAATTCTTAAATTCTGCATCTTTTTCATAATTGACATTTTCTATTCTGTATGCGCTGTAAAGCATAAAATCTACGTTTATCTGTTCACCCTCATAAACTGTCTTTTTATCCGTAATAACAGAAAGAAATATGTTAACATCCGACTCGACCTTAGGTTGTTGACTAGAAGGTATTTGAGTAGTTTGACCACTCGAAGGTTTTCCTCTGGTCGATGACGCAACTTTAATTTTTATTGGTTTTGTAATATATTTTCTCCCATTAACATAAACATCGACACTTGGAATTGTAAGAGTTCCATTCTTCGTGGGCGACAGGTAGAATATATAATTAAAATTTTTCGAGGCTTGCATTCTCCCGCCAACAATTTGAATATTTTGAGAAGTGGATTTCGATGTATTCTGAATTCTCCATGAATTTCCGATATTTAAACCAGCAGGTTTTACTCTCTTAATACCAGATCCACTAACTGTGACAGTAAATGTAACAACATCGTTCAAGAATATTTGTGTCTTATCTACTGAAGATGAGACTTTAACATTCTGAGCAGATAAACTTAATGTAATTATGCCTATTAGAACTATAATAATTGTTTTGTTTGAAATTTTAGTCATTGTGATTTCTTTTATAATTAATTATTTATTTTAGTTGCAAATTCTTGTTACATTTGAATTCTCACCAATCACGCTGATTTCGATATTTGCTTCCACCTGTTTTTCTCTCCTGTTGCTGGGATTGTCCGTAAATCATCTCCTGTTCCTGTCTCCGGAATGCGTCCATAAGTCTTTCAGCGTCTTCTTTTGACATAGCCCCTTCTTGTTGTTGCTGCTGTTCTTGTTGTTGATTTTGAGCTTGTTGCTGCTCCGGTTGATCTTGATTCTGTTGATCTTGACGTTTGTTTTGTTGTTGTTGCTGTTGATTTCCCTCTTTTTGTTGTTCCTGTTGCTGGTTTTGCCTCTGATTTTGCTGTTGTTGTTGTGCAATTTTTAATAACAGTTCTAGATTATATTTTGCATCCAGATCATTTGAATTCAACCTCACCGCCGACTTATAAAATTCGATGGCTTGCCCTAAACTCTCTTGCTTGAAAAAAGAATTACCAAGATTATAGTATAAACTAGAATATAACGACGAATCCGTTATCTCTGGATTTTTTCTGAGTGACTTTATTATTTCATCTCCCGCTTCATTGTAAATTTCCTGTTTATAAAGAGTTGAACTTATGTTAAGTGTAACAGATGGATCATCAGGAATTTTCTTCCGTGCTTTTTGAAATTTTTTTTGTGCATCTTCATATTCACCTTTGTTATATTCAGTAATTCCAGAACGATTATCAAACCACGATTGTGCTGGAGTCAGCACAGGTAGAAAAATAAACAATAAGAGAAGATTTTTTAATTTTAATATATTTGACATACTCTCATACCTTCTGTGTTATTAAAAGATCTTTATTCCTAAGTTTCATCATAGATTTAGCTAAGGATCCCCCTAAAAACATTATTGCAAAAGTATAAAAAACCCATAAAAAGGTTGCCAGCAAAGTGCTAATTCCGCCATACAATTCGTCAAATCTGACAATATACTTAACATAAAATGTGAAAACTCTTTTAGCAATCTCCCACATTATACCAGCAAATAATCCAGATAAAAGAGCGTATTTCCAAGGTACACTACACCAGGGAACTACTTTATACAAAATCCCAAAAAAGAACGAAATTAAAATAAACGGCACCAATAATATGAATAATTCCCAAAATGTATTTATACCAGTCGGGGAGACACCAAGAACTGTTATTCCATAATCTTTGATTATCATAGCTCCCCATGTAACAAATGCTGAACCAAATAACGATAAATATGTTATAAACATTGTTAAATAGGCTACAAGTACTTTTCTTAAAATGTGACGCCCTTTTTCTACATCGAAAATTCTATTCAAAGCAGATTCGATCGATAGAAAAACTGTCCCAGAGAAAATAATAAATAATATTAAACTCAGGAATGTAACTGTCTCTGCCCTGCTAACAAGAGTTTGTGCTAAGGAATTAATACCAATTACACCATCAGGAAATAACTCTTGAAGATTCATAAAATTAAGCAGTAATGACGCTGCTTTCTGCGGTGAACCAACAATTAAACCTGCAATCGAAAAACCAAGCATTATCATCGACACACCAGACATGATGGCATAAAAAGAAGTTGCAGCGGACAACATAACACCGTTATGGTGATAAAAGTTTATCCACATATTACGGAAATGCCACCAAATTCCTTTTACAATTAATACATCTTTATTTGCCACACCATTTTTTTTCATAATGAATCAAATTAACAAAATCTACAGAGATTTCAACTTTTTACTTCTCTCGGGAATGCACCAAAACAGCCAGAATAAAATAATCGCAACAGAAAGCGGATAGTAAAATATTTCCTCATAATTGCTAAATGAAAAAGTCTCAAGTTCTTTTTTACCCATTTTATCAATATTAGCAAAAATCTCTTTAAGCTCACTTCTGCCAGGACTTGCCGAAAAGTAATCTGCCGCTGTAAGTTCACTTATTTTTGCCAGAGTTTCCTCATCCAATTTCGATGTAACAATAGCACCAGTTTTTGGATCCTTCTTATAACCTATGATATTACCCCTTTCATCCTTAATAGGTATAGGATCACCTGTCGGTGTGCCCACCCCGATCGTGAATATTTTTACACCGGTTTTAGCAATCTCACGGGCAACTGAAACTGGATTCCCAGATGCTGTCTGCTCACCATCAGTGATGAGTACTATAGCCTTATACCGAGGTTTATCGTCCACGAAAGCTTTTATCGATATTTGAAGAGCTTTCCCTAAATCCGTTCCGGGTTCTTCAATTGTATTTTCATCCACCGCATTTAGAAACATAAGATAAGCATCAAAATCCATAGTTAAAGGACACATTATAAAGGCATCTCCAGCGAACGGAACGAGAGCAAATCTATCATCTGATCGTCTTCTAACGAATTCCCGGATTTCATTCTTAGCATTGGAAAGACGATTGGGTTTCAGATCTTCAGCTAACATGGATTTGGAGACATCGACTGCAAAAACAATATCGATTCCCTGTCTTTTAACCTTCTCCAATTTAGTTCCGATTTGCGGTCGCATAATGGCAAATACCAGAAAAATATACCCAATAACAAAAAGAATTCTTCTCAAAACTCTCGCTGCAGGATTGAAAAACAGAAGCATATTCTTTATAAATTCTCGTTCACCGATTTTACTAAGGGATCTCCTTCTAAAAGTGTCGGCAAATATATACAATAGTATTATTGCAGGAACTCCAATAAATAGAATTGAATAATGTTGATTTGCGAACCTAATCATGGCAGCGACCTCACAATAAAATTCTCAAGCAAAACGTATAGTAACAGCAAAATAAAACCGAGAAATACTGGTAAATAGTAAAGCTCCGCATGACGTCTAAATTTTTTAACTTCGATTTTAGTCTTTTCAAGCTTGTTTATTTCATTATAAATAGCTCTCAAACGTTCTTCATCAGTTGCACGAAAATATTTACCGTTAGCTTCAGCGGCTATTTTTCCCA
>JAUXEQ010000048.1 GCA_030620455.1 bacterium
AATGGTTTTTAGATCATAGATTTGATAATTTGGATAAGGTTAAAAAAGTTTACGATATGTCTAAAAAATTTCATGCTGAAATCGTTCTAATAACCGAAAAGGACGCGGTTAAGATTCGAAAATTTGCACCAGACAATTTTTTTGCATTGACAATTAATCTTGAAGTAATAGAAAAAGAAGCCTTAACAAAATATATAAAGAACCTTTTAGAAGTTTACGGAGGTTAATTAATGTGTGGCATAGTGGGAATATGGAATGCTGGATTGGAGCACACTTTACTATTAATGCGGGATACACTTACTCACCGCGGTCCGGATGCTGCTGGCATCTACCACGACGACAAATTCAATCTTATATTAGGGCATAGACGACTTCGAATTATCGATATAAGCGAGGATTCTGATCAACCTTTTCTATCACGTGATGGACGATATGCTTTAGTCTATAACGGAGAGGTTTATAATTTTAAAGAACTTAGACGAGAACTGGAATCTTATGGCGAAAAGTTCTACACTAAAGGTGATACCGAAGTTGTCCTTTCTGCATTAATGCATTGGGGTTCTGCTGCCCTCGATAAATTTGAGGGTATGTTTGCATTAGCTCTCTGGGACAGTGAGGAAAAATCTCTTTTCCTTGCAAGAGATAGATTTGGCGTTAAACCACTTCTATACTGGCAGAGTGGTTATTCCTTTGCTTTTGCCTCTGAAATTAAGGCTTTGAGAGTAAACAAAATAATTCCACTCGATCCAGATATTAACTCACTGGCAGATTTCCTTGAAATGGGTTACATACCCGCACCTAAGTCTGCATATAAGAATATATTCAAACTTATGCCCGGGCAGATGATGTGGGTCAGAGATGGCGGTAGAGAGCTTAGCTTTAAACAGTGGTGGGAACCCACACAATACTTTCTCAAAAAAACAGATGTTTCTGAGACCGAACTTTTAGAAGAATTGCATGATAGACTGACAACAGCTTTTGACAGACGAATGATTGCTGATGTACCGGTGGGAGTTTTTCTCAGTGGTGGCGTAGATTCCTCGGCGGTTGTTGCAATACTTTCTCAGCATCACAACCAAATTAACACATTTACAATAGGTTTCCCCGAAAGGGATTTCGATGAAGCTCGCTATGCACAGAGGATCTCAAATATTTTCGGAACAAATCATACCGAGCTTTACTGCGAGCCAAACGATGTTAGAACAGCAATCGAGGAAATTTTCAATACATTCGATGAACCGTTTGGAGATCCTTCATCGATACCAACAATGTTAGTTTCAAAACTTGCACGAGAGAAGGTTACGGTTTCTCTTTCCGCTGAGGGTGGAGATGAATTATTCGCTGGATACTCCAGGTATCCCTTGGCGCTCAGATGGTTAAAGCAACCAGGATTTATGCGAAAAGCTGTTTCCATTTTGCCTGAAGGTTTGATTTCTAAATTGCTTGCTATAAAAGGTATCCCAGATCCATGCACCAAAGCGGCTAAAACTCGATGGCTTAGTAATGCTAAGTCACCTAGTTCTCTATATAGAGCGATAACTCGGTATTATTCAGATGATGAGATTGAACGAATTCTTGGAGTTAAAACCGAGAAGAGAAAATACCAGATCTCAGACTTGCCTTCGGATTTACCTGTTATCGATTTCCTTAGATTAGCGGATATTAACATGTATTTGTCTAACGATATTCTCGTTAAAACCGACAGAGCATCGATGTCCGTTAGTCTTGAGAGTCGCGAACCATTCCTTGACAATGGCTTATTCAAATTTGCTGCAAATCTTCCTGATAAATGGTTAATAAGAAACGGGATGGGAAAGTATTTGCTAAGAAAGCTCCTTCAGAGATATATACCAGAAGAATTGTTAAATAGACCTAAAATGGGTTTCGGTGTTCCTCTAATAAAATGGTTTGCAGAGGATCTATCCGGCCTTGTTAATGAAGTCCTTAATCCAGACAGTCTTCGAGAAGTGGAATTCCTAAACTGTAATGAGATTCTTAAAATTTTGCCAGAAAAGTTTGATAGTAAGCTTGCAGCAAATAAAGTTTGGTTAATGATGATGTTAGTCAAATGGTGAATCTATGCATACAACGGAATTACTCTATCACACCATCGGCAACGATAACTATGCTGAAATACAGTTAAAATAGCATGCAACATTCATTCACTCGTTATATTCGATAACTTTTGTTTCAGGCAAGAATTCACGAACTGAAACATCATGGACTCTCAATGCCATTCCTCCACATTTATCATCGCTAAGATGCTCGGGAACGGGTATCATATCGAATTCCACTTTACGCTTCCTCAGCATCTCTTCAGCATGATAAAGCTTCGTTATTGTTGTAAATAGAAGAAGATACGCCACTTGTCCTCCAATTCTGTGCATGATATAATGAATATCTTATTCTTATAACGCATATTTTAGTTTTAAATCTAATGTAAATATCCCTTTAATTATATAAATTATTGCTATTTGTCTATAAAACATCAGAGCTATGAAAATCTCAAGAAAAATCTTAACCTTTGTCCCAAAATTCTATACATCCTATTGCACCAGTGAACTGCGGATTGGGAGGAACTTTAATTTCCGTTTGTAATTCTATTCCAAGCAGTTCAATAATTGCTTTATTGTTGGCTACACCACCTGATGCCACAATAACATCGTTTTTGAATCCCTTAATTAATGAGAGAAATCTTTTTACTATCGACATATTAACTCCTGATGCAAGTCTCTCTCGAGGAATACCCATAGCCATTTTCTCGAGAAGTTCTGTTTCAGCAAACACTGCACATGTGGAGCTTATATCGACCGGATTGTCACGATAATTTGACAATTCTTCTACTTTCATTCCCAGAATTCGAGCCATATTTTCAAGATACCTTCCTGTCGATGCTGCACATCTATCTGAAGTTCTAAAATCAACGACTTCAGAGGATTCGACTCTTATGATTTTTGTATCTTGTCCGCCGAAATCTATAAGAGTGAAATTATTTAACCTTAACAAATAAATAGCTCCTAATGTATGAGCTTGAATTTCAGATATTTCAGTAGCACCAGCTAAGGTCGCTCTTTCTCTGCCATAACCCGTTGCAACAATTTCGCTTTGCTCACGCAAATTAAGTTTTTTGAAATCAAGCAGGAAACCGTTATCAGTTATGCTTCCGAATTCTCGATAGAACTTTGCAGAATCGTAAAGCCTAAATACAGGTTTTTGTTTTTCGAAAAAAGCAATTTTTGTAAACCTGCTGCCTATGTCAAGTCCTACTATTGACAATTTTACTCCTCAACATCTCCACAAAAGCTTGTAGTCGCATTTTAGTTCGGGCATCGAGTGAAAACACTTCGCCACCCTCGATTAAAATATACGGAACTCCGATTTCACGGCGAAATATTATATCCTCGATCTGCCTAAAGCAAAATTGCTCCGCATAGTGAATTACCCCGTGAATATTCCTCTTTGTTATCTCGAGTTTTAAATCTTCCAATCGTCTAAATGCACCGTATGGATAAGTATATCGCAAGTATTGTTCAACAATATCATCAGTTTCAAAGGGCATGGAGAACTGCCTTTGAACCTCATTTAAAACGACTCTTGCTCCATATCCCTCGAGTACATCGTATATATCACCATAGAGTGGTGGCACACCCATATAACAAAGTCGAACTTGATTTTCAAACGGCTCCCTTTTTTCGGCATCATTTATAAACTGCATCAACTTTTTCTCGAATTTATCTGGATTTCCCTCAAAGTCACTGGTTGAAACTAAAAATGTGTGATTTTCCAAACCCTTAACTTTGTTTTCTTGCCAAGACAATCCGTCTATTTCATGTGCCAATTGTCTAATTCTATCGAGTCTTTTCTTCCAATTAATAATTTCATCCCATGAGGAAACTCTCAATTTTTCAGCCAATCTTTCCATCTCACTACGAAGAGCTTTACTATCATAATTATAAGGAAATGAAAACGGATAAACTTTAACACCGTGATCTATGAGAGTCTCAGCCATCGCGTGGGTATTGGAGCAATCCCCCTGAATTACAGCAATTATTTCCTTTATGCCTTCGCCCAGAACCGTGCCGTATATACCTCTAATCCACGTACACACATTTCTTGGGAAACCGTCAAGATCAGCCCGTTTAACAAAATTCTCACGATTTTTATTCGATATGAAAAGATTATTTAAATCAACAGGAACTGCACCAGCTGCAAAAATTATTTCAACAGGTATTGTCGTTGTTATTCCGATATATCTCATAATTAATAGTAATAAGAAACTTTTGTTAAGAATAACAAGATATTTTTAGATGTAACTAATCCCAAATTATACCTTGATTTCAAAACATTATTGGTATATTGTTAAAATGGAAATTAATAAGGAGGAAAAAATGAGATTTGTAACAAAGATAATATTTTTTGCGATTATTTTGGGAATGTTGCCAATAATGGCATTTGGTCAATGGAGTTTTATCTTCGACCCCTCGGAGGACTGCGGTTCTGACTTCTTTGGATTTGGAGTGGATTCTTTAGCAACCGATTTGTATGATCCAAGTTATGATTCAGTATTACCTCCAATTATTACCTGCCCTGTCAAGTTATACTTTCCAACTAATGATACTGCATGGCCTGGTTTACACTTAAAAACCTCCATTAAATACCCCAGAGATACAGTGAATTGGGATTTTAGATTGGTCTCAGACGGTGGAATAGATTCTATTCAATTGTGCACTTTGTACTGGAATTCAGCAGATTTGCCGATCGATTACGGTTCGTTGTATATCGATACGCTCAATGATTTCTCCACTGCCAATGATATGAGCCGAATACCTTCATTTTCATATGTGGTAAACGTAAAACCTTACGCTGTAACAACACATGTTTACTTCAAATTCATTTCCGACACAACAATAACAGACGATACACTTCCACCATATACAATAAACCATGTCCCAGCATGTGATGATACTACAGTACCGAAGGATATCGATTCAATAGCATTCGATATTGTGGATAGTGGAATTTCCGGTGTCAATTATTCCACTGTTTTAATCACGCTTAATGGACTAAATCTAACTGCGTTTTTCGCAAATTCTCCGATTCTCAACGGATATCATTTATGCCTCGAAGATCCAAGTCCCTATCTCAGAGATTCAACGGATTATAATTTAATTATAAGAGCCTCTGACTGGGCTGGAAATGATATGAATTACAACTGCTTCTTTCACACTTCACCACCAGTCGGAACATCGCATAAAATCTTCGGTAATGTGTCTGATACCACGACATCTATAGCTTTAGAGGGTGCAGTGGTTTCCTTGCCACTGGGTTTGATTACGGAGTACGACACCACTGATGCATGGGGACATTACGAATTCGACGATATACTCGATGGATTATATAATCTGACATGTGATAAAGATGACTATTTTTCCAAAACCTCCCCAGTAACAGTGGCAGGACTCGATACAAGACTTGATTTCTTCCTGATGCCCTTAGATACATCCACCACAGACACGATTTGCGGAAATGTTTCGGACGAATCAACTGGAATGTTCCTTCCAAATGTGAATATCTATGCATCATGGGCAACCGACTCTACAGATACTATTTCAGATTCCTTAGGTACTTTTTGCTTACTTGACATTCCAAAAGGCGTTAAGGTAATATTTATTGCACATGCATCCTTCGGTTTCTACAAAGATGACACAATAATAGCAATGATCGACACATTAGGAGATTTAAATTTCTCACTTAAACAGATCACAGTATTCGATGTCAGTGGCTGGATATATCTCGAAGGGAGAACTAATCATCAAGGAACAATTGTTGAACTTAAAACTGTGGGAATAGATACAACAGACTCTTCAGGTGCTTTTCTTTTCACTTCTGTGGATACTGGAACATACGATCTTATCTTTAATCATGATGCTTACATTCCAGAGACTCTTACTATTGTCGTTTCTTTTGGTCCAACTTTTTTAAGCGACACATTATACAAAGAACCGAGTTATCCGCCACCAAGGAATCTTGCTGGCACCGATAGTTTATGCGCAGAACTGGTTTCCTTATATTGGGATTGTCCTTTGCCAGATGATATTGTGGAAATTGCTTACGATAACGGTCCACTTCCTGGTTTTTATTATTTGGTAGATGTTGAAGTGTATAGCGCTGATAGAATAGGAGTTCTTTTCTCTGTACCGGATTCGAATGAAATTATAGCTGTTAAATTAGGTATGTATGGTGATGTGGATGTCTTCTGTGAAATAAATTTATGGTCAGGAAGCGAACCTATATTACCCGCTCTTGGTGTACAAGCTGCAACGGATTATCTTCATCCCGATCTCTTTTGGGTGGAATTTGATTTCAGGACTACACCAATTTCTGTGTTTGGCGATTTCTTTGTTCAGATTTACCCGGAAGCTTCAGCAACAGAATTTAATATTTTGGCAGATTCAATTGGAGATTCAACGTATGATCGCTTCATTTTTGCACGCGGTTTACCACCATTTCCCATATGGGAAAATCCTGTCGTTGTTGATCCTGATGCCAGCGGTTTTGTTTGGGTTCTTAGGGTTTATATACGAGATCCAGATGGAACATTTATGTGGATAGAACCCACAGTAATAAGAGATGAAACTCATGTATCCTCCAAATTCTATAATAAAACCAATCCTTTTGGAAGCACAAAATTTAGTCGAATGAGAAATAAAATTCCTCTTAGTGCCAGTAAAAAGGGATTATACAGAACATCAGAAATCACCGAATCGACTGAGTTTACTGATCTTATTAAATATAGAATCTATCGTTCTAATGGTATTTTCACAGATATTCACGATCCAGGAGTTGCTTTAATTGATAGCACCGTCCCGGATAACACACAATACGTTGATATTAATGTAACACCGAATACAGATTACTATTATGCTGTAACAGCAGTCTATCCCGGCGACATCGAGTCCGATCCATCGAATATAATTCGAGCCAGTACAAGAGATTACGTTGTTTCTGGAAATATTTTAATAATCGATCACGATTGGGGTGAGAAATTGGCCAATGGTGATATCGATGACGAAGAAACAGTTCTGGCTGAGCTAATCGATTCTATTACCACGTTACCTATTAGCGATCTGGTGATTACCGAGCAGGATGAATTGTTTTTAAATATGAGATTTGTCGACGATTTAGGATTCAAACTTTACGATGCGATATTCTGGATCACACATTTCTCTCCCGAAACATATAACGGGATTGAAAAGCTGACAGATTATCTCGATGCAGGTGGAAATTTATACATCGAGGGCAATGATGTTGGATATTTCCTCGATTTAAATTACGAGGATTTCCTCGAAACTCTTGGCGTTGTTTTTCTAGATTATGGTCTACCTATGAGTTCCGGTAACGTTGCATTCGTCAAAACCACAGATTCCACTTTCTGGGAATGGTCTCCATTTACTATGGATTATCATTACAAAACGATAGCTGACGCATGGATCAACGATTTAGACGCTCTATCCAGTGCTGAATTGTTGCTATATTCATGGGGTGATACTTTACTTACAACAGATTCTACTGGTCGAATGATTTATTTTGATAGTGGCACATACAAAACTATTACTTCCTCGATATATCTCGGGTCTCTTATCGATGGAGTTTATCCAAGCCAACGTAAAAAGATTATGGGTTGCATATTAAAGGCTTTTGGGATCGAAAATAACTATATCGATAATAATGTACCAAAACCAGAGCAACCGATGCTAATCTCTGCGAGACCGAATCCATTTAATGCATCGACTGAGATAAACTTCACAATTCCAAAAAATAGCACAGTATCATTGGATATTATCGATATAAACGGACATAGAATTAAAAGACTTATGAAAGGGGCATTATCCGCAGGAACCTATACATATCTCTGGGATGGAAACACCGAAAGTGGGAAAACAGTTTCCAGTGGCGTCTATTTCGCAAGGCTTCTTACCGAGAGCAATGCATCTGCAAAAGTGAAAATTGTCTTAATACGTTAGAAATATAGAAAGCTCGAATTAATGACTAACATATAAATATTACTCAACGGGGTTCTTGGACCCCGTTTTTGTATATCTAAGGAAGACTATTCTTTAATTGTGGAAATGGAAATATTAATAATAAAAGAGCTTTTAAATGAATCGTATTATAATATTTGCTGGACCTTTTTGTCTGATTGTAATCGCGTTTCTATTAATACTCCGAAATGTAATTCATTTGCGTATTAGGAAAATCTATGCAAAATATCAATTACAAGATGCAATCATTATCGTAAAAAATGCCAATTTTTTCGGACAGAAATCTTTAGGTTATGGACAGGTTCGAGGAAATGGTGTATTGGCTTTGACCTCGGATAAATTATTTTTCGAAATGTGGCTACCTAAAAAAGACATTGAAATACCCATTAATAGAATAACAAATATAGATAATCCTATTCAGTTTCTTGGTAAGACGAGACTAAGACCCCTTTTAAAGGTAACCTTTATTAACCAAAACGGTCAAACCGATTCAGCAGCATGGCAGATTTCAGAACTCGACCGTTGGACGAATGAATTGCATAAATTACTAATAAAATAAATAGAATTGCTTAATTATTCTTTTTATATACTATTGAGTGAGTCGAATATCATGAATTTTTAGATTTAAAAGATCGCTCGAGGGATACAAAAATGCTCGTTTCTGGATTGGTCATAATTCTTTTATTGTTAGTTCTGCTTGGATCGAGGATCGATTGGAGAAAAATCCAAGCAGCAAAAATTAATCGACTTAATAGTATTCAAGATCTATTACATTTTTTCGACACACTTG
>JAUXEQ010000122.1 GCA_030620455.1 bacterium
CAGTGGTGGAAATAATAAACTTGTAGGTAATTCTATTTTGGATAATTCTGGTTCCTTCTGAGTTGACAATATATTGTCTCCTATAACCAGATAAAAATTCAACCTCTGAGTTTCTTATATATGGATAATTCTTTAAAACCATTGAAACATTTTTAACGTGTTCTTTCCATAGAACTGAATCGATATCCCATTCCAAAGGTGGCTCAGAATATGTGTGCGGCTCTTCCTTAGTCATGTCCGGTTTCTCTTTTTTCTCTGCTGCAACCTCGAGCGCGGCTTTTTTGCTGTTGAATACCTCGTGTGCATTTTTAAACTCGTTGTCGGTGATTAGCCAAATATCCCTGCGTATAGCATTATAATCGTCTTCAATTGTTACATCTCTTTCGTATCCAACACCACCAGTTAGAATTCTTGAAGCAGTGCGAGCATCGCCAAAATATGAGTTATCCAATTCATAATCGCCAATTCGAATATCCATAGATAATTCTCGAGAAGGCGTGTCTGAAATGTATAGAATACTGCCGAAGGATCCGCCTATGGACAGCCTTTTTCTGTCATTTAAACCATAAGAAATGAAATATGCAGCTTCTAAATCCTCGCTCTTAAGTTTTTCAATCGACCTATCGAGTTCATCGGTTAGAGCTTTCATGAGAATCTTGTCGGTGTTTGTGTATAATTTTTGTCCGAAAGTCGAGCCAAACAGTAACGCTAATACAATGAATAGAAGCGTTCCTAATCTAATGTTCTTGTAATTCATTTTATACTCCTTAATTTTATTTGCTAAAATTACTTATTGACGTTCAGGTGGATCGAGGATTGGTGGTTTGTTTTTGGATTTGTACTTCTTTTCAACCTCGATTTGAGAAACAAGAATCGAAGGTGAAACCGCTGAAACATTAATCATTCCTGACTCTGCACCGCAATACCCGTTAAATACTTTAGTATCATCTCCCGTAGCAATAATTTTGCTGAACGATGTCAATGGTGTGCCCACAATATCGACGCCGCGGACGAGTTCGTCCGGTCTGCCGTCGACATAGATACGCCAGACTCTCAGAGGAACAACTTTGAATGCCTGAGGAGTATATCGCATTGTCATTGTGAATCCTCCAGAGATGTCGTCGAAAATGAGACCCCATTCCTTTCCCTGTGCTTTAACCTCTTTAATTAGTTCTTTCTTAAGCTTGTCGAAAGGCATTGTCTTATTCGACTCGACAATCAAATTTCCTTGTCTTGCAACACAATCATAACCGTGCCGCTTTCTTCCATGACCATTGGACTGCAGAAAATTATTGAGGGGATTGCGAGACATTAAAAAATTTCTTAAAACACCGTTCTCAACTACATGGACACTTCTCGATTTAACACCTTCGTCATCGTATTTGTAATAACCGTTTAGAAATGTTCCATTGTATCTTTCCATCGAGGCATCGTCGTATATAGAAATGAAATCTGGCAGAATTTCCTTTCCAACTTTCTTGGCAAATGTCTGACCTTCATTTTCGTCCTTTTGGCGATGACCTTCGACTCTGTGTCCAAAAATTTCATGAAAGAACACACCTGCGGCTTTGCTTTTCAGTATGGCTGGTCCTGTGTATGGTTCAACAATAGGTGCATTTTGAAGGATTTCAAGGTTATGGAGAATAGTATCTATCTTTGCGAATACAACTTCATCTGATGGCAGATCGGATAACGATTCTCCGATAACACTCTCGTAATTATACATATTCATTCCATCATCCGCTTTTGTGGATGCATAAATACTTAAGAGAACTCTTGGTTCGCTAATTCTAATTATTGTGCCCTCGTTAGTGACGAAATATCTAATGGTATTGTTTACCCGAATTCTTACACTTGAGTTAAGTATAAAATCTTTGTCGATAAACTTTTCGGAATATTTCTTGATTTTGTCTGCCCAGGTTGCGCTGTCTATTTCCAAATTAACAATTTCACCTATGTACGTTTCAGGTTCGATAGGCGAAAAATCCCCGGATGTGTCATCTCGTTCTACTTTTACCTTAACATCACCCAGAACTTTGATGTAATCCTCCTGAGCGGTTCTAAATTTATCCTCGGTCGCCAACCATAGCCTATGCTTTATCACATCTATATCATCATCGATACTTGTAGTTGTGGGAATATCTACCATCCGATAATACCGACTCCAATCGAACTCTGAAAGAGGATGTGTATTGTCCAACGAGAAATCACCGACACGAATTTCAACGTCCATATATCGTCGTTTGGAGTCGCTATAACTCTCCAAAGCCCCAAATTGTGCCAAAAAAGAGACGTTTGAAATATCAGTTATTGTGTAGGACATATAATAAACCGGAGCATTTCCTGAATCTTTAAGTTTATCAAAAGCTCTATCGATCTCTTCCTGCATAGCTGTAAGTATTGGCGTTTCTACTGCTAAACTAAGAGTTAATAATGCAAGCAATGTCATTGAAATAAAAAATATCCTCGACATCTTTCCCTCCCCTTTTTTTAAGATTGTTTATTCCCCTTTAATAAAATATACGAATAAATAAAAATATAGTATAAAAAACAGTATTTCAGAAAAAATTTATTAAAAAGGTCCTTCAATAAAAAAATTGATCGAAGAATTGATCGAAGAAATGTAGTAAATCATATTCAAATCGTAGCCATTCGTTTCATCGATATAATTTTCTCTAAATAAACTTGCTCATATGATTATAAAATAATATTTTTTCCTCACGGATTTATACTTATAAAAAAATTATCAATAAGGAGGAAATTATGCTTCCATCGTTCAAGCCAGAACCTTATGTCGATTTTTCCCTGCCTGAGAATCAAAAGAAAATGAAGGAGGCTTTGAGCAAAGTCCGAGCAGAGTTAGGCAAGGAATACCCTCTTATTATAGGTGGAGAAGAGGTTAAATCGGATAACACTTTTAATTCAATTAATCCTTCAAATCCTGATGAAATTATAGGAATTTGCCAAAAAGCGAGTCCAGAACAAGCTAAACGTGCAGTCGATCTTGCCTATAAGCGTTTCGATACTTGGCGATTCATGCCCATCGAGGAGAGAGGGGCTATTTTACTTCGTGCGGCACAACTTGCTAAACAAAGATTCTTTGAACTGTCTGCATGGCAGGTTCTTGAAGTTGGCAAAAACTTTATCGAGGCTTATGCTGATCTAGCAGAGATGATCGACTTTTTCGAATTTTACGGTAGGGAAATAATTCGATACGGCAGACGAGATGATCTTACTCCGTATCCCAATGAACTGAATACAATCGACTATATCCCTATAGGACCGATTGTTGTAATTCCACCGTGGAATTTTCCTATGGCGATAACCGGCGGCATGGCTTCAGCGGCGATTGTAACGGGCAATACGGTTATATTGAAACCATCCTCCGATGCTCCAATTTGTGCATGGCAGATATCCAAACTTTTATGGGAAGCCGGTGCACCTAAGGATGTACTAACATATCTATCAGGACCGGGCGCTATTGCAGGTGTTCATTTGGTTGAGCATCCAAAGACTCGAATGATCGCTTTCACAGGTTCGAAGGAAGTCGGCTTAGATATTGTAGAACGTGCAGCCAAAACTGCACCAGGGCAAATATGGATAAAGAGAGTTATTGCCGAAATGGGTGGTAAGGATTTTCTCTTGGTTGACGAAACAGCTGATATTGAGGATGTTGCAAAGGGCATTGTGTCTTCTGCATTCAGTTTTCAAGGGCAGAAATGTTCCGCTGGTTCAAGAGCGATTATTGTAGATGAGGTTTACGATCGTATTGTTGGTCGTATTGTCGAGTTAACTAAATCACTAAATATAGGCACACCTGAGGATTGGAAGAATTACTCGGGTCCAGTTATTAATCAAAAAGCTGAAAAGAATATTTTAGCTTACATAGAAATAGGAAAGGGAGAGGGGAAACTTCTCTTGGGTGGCAACAAAGTCGATGGTTTACCGGGATACTTCATAGAACCGACAATTTTCGGCGATATCGAGCCAGGAGCGAGGATCGAGCAAGAGGAGATTTTTGGACCAGTTCTTTCAGTTATACGTGTTAGGGATTGGGAGGAAGGAATTAAAGTTGCTAATGATACAATTTATGGACTCACTGGCAGCTATTACTCCAACAATCGTGCGCGAATTGCCAGAGCTAAAAGAGAACTTCACGTCGGCAACCTATACATTAATCGCAAATCTACCGGTGCCTTAGTCGATATACATCCATTCGGTGGATTCAACATGTCCGGCACCGATTCTAAAGCAGGTGGCAGAGATTACTTATTGCTATTTTTGCAGGCGAAATTGATTTCCGAGAGATTGGATTATTAGGGAATCTTTTCATTCTCTCGTCCGGTTTTAACTGATGTCGTAATGCATTTGATCCTTGACTGTCTCGACATTATCGAGACACCTTCTCATAATCGAGAGGATAAAGAAAACGTATCGACTTATATTCTCCTTTCTTCTTAGGGAGAAAGAAACTAGGAGATAGAGGGGTTTCATAGTAAAATGAGAATTATGAAAAAATAATTTACAATAGCATGTTTATTGTTTAATCTATAGCATGAAGGACTTTGAAAAGGAGTTATTATGAAAAAAAATAAAATTCTGTTTCTATTAATTTCCAGCGCACTAATTTTTGCAGGTTGTACTTCTGTTAGTTATCGTGTTAATGTTATCGAGGATGAAATTCCCGGCGTTACAATTTACAGAATGCGCAACAATCTTTTGGGTTCGGATGATCGTTTTTTAACTACCGGCAACGCGTATTTGAATCTGCAGAAGAATGCCAGGAATACCGATGTCTCATATTACATGATTCTTGAATATTATACCGAAAAATGGCTTCTCATCCGGGAGGGTGAATCGTTAGTGCTTACTATCGATGGCGAAACGGTAGGTTATAGAGGAGAAGGCAGCAAAAATCATCGAGATATAACCTCACAAGGCGCTTATATTGAAAAGGCTTTCTATAATATTGAGCCCTCAGACATTGAAAGAATTGCAACCGCAAAATCTATCGCTGTGAAAATTATTGGTGACGATGCTTTTATCTACAGACATTTCGCGGCTGGTAATAGCAAAAATTTTAGGTTATTCTATTGCGAATATGTGGACAAAACCGCCAAGTTCTGTGAGTAATTTAATAAAGAAATTAATATTTTACCGTTTGCGGGAATCTTAAACATAATTCATATAATTGATCAGGAATAATTATACAAATGAATATAGCTACTTAGAATCTTATATCAATTTCCACACCTTTGGTAAGCATAATACTGAACTGACTGTTATAATC
>JAUXEQ010000080.1 GCA_030620455.1 bacterium
GATCTGTATCCGGGAACTGAAATCGAGTAGGCTTGTTCAATATCGTCAATATCGAACGAAGTCTCCCATGAACTGGTGAATGATCCGTCGGTAATTGAATCTGGGTAGATAAAACTCCCTCGAAAATCGTCATCGACAATCCACAGGATTGGCAATTCACCGTATTCGAACCCCAATTTAGGATCGATATTCCCGTTGCGAGTCCACTGTTCTGTGGTAGCAACGTTCCAGGCAAACTGATAAGCTATAGTAAGCCTGTTTTGAGTATCGTCTGTTGGGATTTCTGACACGGCAGCAAAAGAAACTCCCCATATAATCAGGAGAGCTAATACTGAAAGCGTGCGTGACATGTTACACCTCCTCAAACTCGATAGGTAAATTCCCCCAAATCTTCCCTACCTTGTTATTTAAACTCCATCCCGAGTAGGTGACAGTCAAACACTTTATGTTTCGCCTGCTGTCAAATACAATAATATTAATATTTTTCTTTAATGCAAGTGTTTTTTTAAAAAAAGTTAAATTTTTTAATTGCTTCCCCTAAAATCCATATAGCATCACGCATTTTTGATTCCATAAGAACATAAGCTATTCTGACTTCTGAGTTGCCTAAACCAGCAGAAGCATAAAATCCCGGACCTGGAGCGACCATAACTGTTTTGCCATTTAGAGAAAAATCGTTTAATAAATAAAGGGAAAATTTTTCCACGTCATCGATAGGAAGTGTTGCCATCATATAGAATGCACCCTCAGGTTCAACACAGAATGCACCCGGAATTTTCATTAATTCCTCAAATGTTGCATCTCTACGTTTTTTATATTCCTTCATCATGGTTGGGAAGTAATTATCATCCAATTGCATAAGAACCGCTTGAGCAGCATATTGCCCAATCGATACCGGACACAGTCTAGCTTGAGCCATGCAAATAATTGGAGCCATTATTTCTTTGAGCTTTGTCACAACCGCTCCAATCCGAGCACCACATGCAGAGAAGCGTTTTGAAATTGAGTCTACAATTATACCCCTTTCAATTAATCTTGGTATATGGAATATACTTGCATGTTCTCCATTATAGACAAACTCTCTATAAACTTCATCCGATATAACAAATAGATCATGATGTTCGGCAATATCAGCTAATGTTTCTAGTTCATCTTTTCTGAGAACAGTTCCTGTTGGATTATTCGGTGAACAAATAAGTATCCCTTTCGTCCGATCGTTTATTTTTGACACGATTTCATCGGCATCGGGAAGATGATATCCTGTTTCAGGACTGGAAGTTATTGGTGTGAGCGTTATGTTAGCCATCTTTGCATATCCGTTGTAATTAGTGTAGAATGGTTCGAAAACAATAATGTTGTCTCCGGGATCTGTGATTGCTAACATAGCAAACAAAATTGCCTCTGAACCACCATTGGTAACAAGAACTTCCTCAGAGTCAATATCGATGCCATTGCTTTTGTAATATTTACAAAGCCATTCACGATACTCGGGCATACCCTGAGAATGACCATATGCGAGAACTTTTGCAGGATAGCTGTGAACTGCATTCCAGAAAGCCATTGGTGTTTCTATGTCTGGCTGACCGATATTTAAATGATAGATTGAAATACCTCTTTTCTTGGCTTCGATTGCATGTGGAACAAGTTTTCGTATCGGTGAAAGTGGTATTTGAATTGCGCGTTGAGAGGGTTTCATCAGACCTCCTTTGCTTTGATATTTAGAAGATTATAGTTACAATTAAAAACTTTGAATAAATATTTTAAACTAAGTTTTTTTGAGATTATTCAAATAAAAATAAATCGAAGTTATGATATTGTTTATAATTTTTATTGATAATTACATTAATGAATCGTTAATTGATTCTATATTAAATGGTTTAAGGAGGGTATTTATGTTTTTAGTTTTAATTTTGCTTTTTGCAGGATTTGCATGTGGTAATGTTCTTACTCCACTTAATCATAACGATTTGGGTTATGAACTACTGTTTGAAAATGAACAACTGCTTTGCCGGGAGACAGATAATTTCACAATTATTGAGATCTCCGGAGAATCCTGGTTTACATCGGATACCGCTCGACCACGATTACCTGTTGTGCGGAAATTTTTGAAAATTCCGTATAATTCTGAAATTAACATTGAAATCATTAATCCAGTAATAAATCGAATAAATCTACTTCAAATGGGATTCCCATCGAGAATTTATCCTTTGCAACCTGCAATTCCGAAATATATGAAGGATTATCCTTTTCGTATCGATGAGAACTGGTATAGAGATTCTATTTATTCAATTACGTTACAGGAAGCAGTAAATGTTGTCCCAATAGGTACAGTGAGGGGAAGAAAACTCGGGATACTTGAAATCTACCCAATAATTAGCTACAATCCTCGCAGCGGTGATATCGAATATATCATATCTGCAAAAGTAAAAATTAACTTCACCGAACCAATAGAACCAGTTCCGCAAAGGCTCAGATCCCAAGTTTTTGATGAAATTATTAACGATATTCTATTTATTCCTGAGGAGATTAGTCCCGATCCAGTGATGCCAATTGTATATTGGGTAATCTACGGCGATCACTTCGCCACAGATATTGAACCATTCCTCGACTGGAAGAAACTCATTGGGTACGATGTTTATTCAACACCTATTAGCGCAATAGGTCCAACGAACATTGACGTAGCGGATACGATTCAGGCTGCATATGATCATTGGGAAAATCCTCCGGATTTTGTTCTTCTCGTTGGTGATGTTCCAGTCATACCTACGAATGAAGGGAAAATGGATGACCATGTAACAGATCTTTATTACTACACTGTTGACGATACAGATTTTCTTCCTGATATTCAGTTTGGCAGATTTTCCGTTGTTACTTTGGCACATGCAAGGAATATTGTAGAAAAGACACTTTATTACGAAAAATATGAGTTAGCAAGTTTTGATTGGTTAAAACATCCTGTTATGCCTGCATGCGGAAGAGATCCAAGATGTCATGAAGCAGAAAATACTCACAGATATTGCGTTGGAAGGTGGCTTACTCCTCCAAGATTCAATTCCGACACTCTTTTCGGTCGAAATGGTGCAGATGGCGATGATGTTATAGATGCTATTAATGCGGGTGCTCTTCTGGTTAATTATTCCGGTCATGGTTTCGAGTTAGGATGGGCAGAACCTTCTGTTGGGATTACTGATGTGAGAAATCTAAGAAACAACGGGATGTATCCGTTGGTTATAAGCAATTCATGTCTTACTGGAAAATTCGATGAAGCTGAATGCTTCGGAGAGACATGGATACGCGTACACAAAAAGGGCGCAGTCGGTTTTATAGGCGCAAGCAACTTTTCGTATTGGGGTTTCGACAGTATTTGGCAGATAAAGTGGTATGATGCTGTTTTCACTGATAGCTTTAAAACTGTATATGGAGCTATTTTCAAAGCAGATATGGAGCTTTTATTGTCGGGAGATAGTATAGCACAATATTATTTCGAGGTGTATCATCTTTTCGGTGATCCTTCATTATGGCTTTATTGGGGAACTCCGTTGGAAACTCTTTCTGTCGACCTTTCTATGTGGGAATACTCCATACCTTTACCCGCTGAGGACTATGAGATACCTGTCTCTCAAGACGGTGCTATTGTTGCGTTAACACGGAACGATGGGCGTCTGGGAGTTGGCAAATCGGAAGGCGGGGTTGTTAGCATCAGCCCAGAATTTGAACCTGTTGGACCTGATAGTATATGGGTGGTTGCTACTAAACCAAACTATTATGCTCCGTTACTTTGGAGAACAGAGAACAGATTTTTAAGCATGATTGAATACTCTCCGGAAAGTCTTCAGGTGGGCATTGTAACAAATTTAGCGTTAAATCTCAGAGATGGAGATAGTATCCCTGTTCCAGATGCTGTTATAAAATTGATAGGTTTTGGTGTTTCGGAAAGCACAAGAACAGATATTGCTGGTGATGCAATTCTTACAGTGAATCCTCCCTTTGAGGGAACTTTGTTACTTACTGCCTGGGTTAGTGGAATCTGGATATTAAGAAGAGAGATAATGTCTTATGGAGCATTGTGTTGGACATTGGATTCGCTTTCTGTTGAAGTTCCTGACATTTTAATGGAAGATTCTTTGACGACAAGATTTATGGGAAACATAGACTTCACTCTTTCTAAATCCGGTTTTACATGTTACTGGCAGGGAGGTGGTCTGGACATCGACAGTATGGCATTTACTGGTAATTCGGGTACAATTTCTCTTGAACCGCTTAACAATAATTCGGTGATTTTGAGCATTGCTAAGCCAAATTATAAAATTATTACAGTCGACATTCCTGTAACGAATCCTGAGGGTCCTTTGGAAGGAGAAATAAGAGATACTTTAGGAGACTTAGTTCGAACAAGACCGTATGTAAATCTTATTAAAGGAACCGATACAATCACGACTGTTAGAGCTAACTGGGACGGTAGTTTCAGTTCATATTCCAGATTTCCATGCGATAGTTACAAGGTTGATTTAAGTGGCTTCGGATTTTACGACACTTCGTATATAATAATGTTAACAAGCAAAGGTGGGTATTCTTTCACGATGCGACGGATGCCAAACAGCAGAATACAAATTCATCCAATGAATTCTGTGGGTAAGCAACTAGAAACGGAATTATACTTAATTGAACAATTCTCAAATGACATAATCGCTTATGGTGAACGAGTTGATCCCTTTACTTATACTTTTGGTAAATTGCCCTCGGTCGATTATATAATGCACGCTAAATGCAGAGGTTATATGCCGGAAGTGCTGAATTTAACCCCTGTTGATTCGGTAACTGATATTAATTTGATAATGAATGAGGGTGAGGATATTTTAATTATTGATATCTCATCTGATGGAGTGGCAGCAGATGCAATTAAAAGGGATCTTGAAGATGCGGGTTATAATGTTGATCTTACAGTTCCTAGCCCAACTTCCTTCCCAAGAATTGATGAGTTAAGATTATACAATCTGGTTCTCATTACATGTGGAAAGTATTCGTTCCCGTTCCCTGTTGATGCTGTTAGACTTAATATTCTTAGAGAATTTCATTGTACAGGCGGAAGAGTCCTTTTTGAGGGTGGTGAATACATGCAGCAGGCTTTTAGTGGTACCTTCGACCTTCGGTATTCTAATGAATTATTCCACATGAAGAAATATATAGGTGATAAATTCCTCACTGGTGACATGGGAGTTATAAACGAAGCTTTAAATGAGAGTTTATTGACATTTTATCCAAATCCGCTTAGTGATATTCTCGAATACAAAATTGTTTCTGCAATAGAGTGGGCATTTATGGATATTGTAAAGCCTACTAGTGTCGCTGAACTTCTTTACTCTCATGAGGATAGCATAAACCATGGTAATATTGTTGTCTTTGAAGATAAAGCACATAATGGTGTTTCCCGAAGTGGTTATTTTACTTTTTTCTATCCATATGCAATTAGGGATACGTTGATCGCAAAAGATTTGCTTTATAACATGGTAGAATTTATACTTCCACCGGATCAGAAAATGGCTATTATGTATGGACATGTTTGGCTAAATGATGACCTTCCTGCGTCTCATGCTAATATTACTACTTCTGGTTATTCAACTACATCGAATAGACAGGGAAAATATTCTCTTTCAGTTGAAGCTGGTTCACATAGTGTGACTTTTAGTCGGTCACCTTGTCCAGATACGACTGTTCTCGTGGACCTTAAGCTTTCTGAACCCAAGCGATATGACGTTAACTGGCGTGGGTCAGATGTTAAGGAATCTAAACTTATATATAGCAGACTCGGCTCACCTAATCCAAATCCTTTCAATAATACTGTTGAAATTGCTTATAATAATCCTAAACTTAATGTTGTTTCTGCTGTGGCAAGGGATATATCCGGAAAAATTATTTGGGAAGTCGAGTATTTTCCAAAGCTTCTTGGGAAAATTCGGTGGAGTCCGAATAAAAATGTTGTTTCGGGAGTTTATTTTATCACGGTTACAATGGGAGAAGAGAAATATACATGCAGAACCGTTTACATCAAATAATCATAAAAAGCGGAATTTAATACAAGATGAATAGCAAAAAATATCGAGAGAATCCTTGTGCTCATTGATGAAGGTAAATAAGGAAACTGATAGAAGCTAAGTTATTTATATTAATAGATATTCAAGTAGTAAAATTTCAAAAAAAACATTATTAGCGATTAGAAGAGTTAATTAATATTAATTTTCGCCTTGCATTATATAGAATAACGATTTTATTTCGAGATATTAATACACAAGGAGGTTGGATGCGATATGTTACAATTATAACATTAATTACTCTAATAGTGAGTGGAATATTAATGGCACAGGGACCTAATGATCCTATTAAACCAGCAGAAACAGTTTCGCCTTCAAAAGCTCGGATTTCATTCGACGAACCAAATTGGAATTTTGGATACTGTTGTCAAGGTAATTTCAGATTAGTTCATACATATAAGGTTTCAAATATAGGGGAGGATACACTCCATATAGAAGGTATTCGACCAACATGTGGATGTACTGCCGCACCAATGGAAAAGAGAGATCTGGCACCGGACGAGACGACTGATCTTACTGCATATTTCAGAACAAGAGGTCAGAGGAGAGCTACAAGCAAGAGTATCCGAATTAGTTCAAATGATCCAACACAAAGGCTTGCATCTGTGAGATTTTCCACTAATTTTGATACAATCGATTGGTTTGATCCTACACTTGGGATAAGAGTTGTTCCGGATCCTCTTTTTATTAATTATGGCGTTGGTGAAAGCATGACTAACGAAGTAAC
>JAUXEQ010000096.1 GCA_030620455.1 bacterium
ATGCAATAAACATAGCAAAGAAATCGCTCATTGTTGAGGAATCTCCAAACCAAGAGGAATTTATATTTTCACATAGAGTAAACCGTGTGGCTTTATATCAAATGCTTTCAGATGACGAACGGAAAAAATTCCACTCGAGAGCGGTTAAATTCCTTGAAAGCAGCGGTGAAGCACATGATACACTGCTCGGGAAATTAGCCTATCACTATCAACTAATGGGTGATATTGAAAAAGCTTCTGAATTGCTAACTGCATATAATCAGAACATGCAATCGGTGTTAATTTCGGAAACCTTAAGGAAAATGCTTCAAAAAAAAGCATTAGCCAAATCTCTTTTAGAGGATAAACCTTTAACTTCAGAACAGTTTAATGCATGTGATACTATGGCAAAATCGATAAGAGTTACTATTCAGAATATAAAGTTATATCCTCCTGAGAATGTTAATGTCCAGAAAAAGATCGATGAACTTTATAATTTAATAAATGGATTATTAGAGGTCGAACTTGAAGTTCTTGGAATATCCTTTACATCTAACACAATGCTATGTAATGGACAGGAGATGCCACATGAATTAGCAAACGTAAAGTTATATAAGGAGATTTATACTCTTTTTAGAAATTATGGTCTGAATGGCGTTATTTTTCTGCGGGATTTTACTAAGGATGAGCTAATGAAATTTCTTTTACAATTTACCTATAAACCTGTTCAAATTGCAAATCGATGGGATGAAATCATTGAATCATTAAATCTAAATAAGATATATCCAGATAAAACAGTATTCATTGCTATAGGAGAACAAGAGGTAACTTTGGGTCATAAAGGTAGATTAATAGCTCACACTGTCGATACTGTGTCATCACGTCAGACAGATGGGGAAAAGAACATTGAAAACATTCAGGCACTGTTTGATAGATTTATCGAGGAAAAGGAAGACCTATTAGAGAAACTAAACTCAGAGGAAATTGACACTGAGGAGATCCGTGATCTTATTGAAATTTTACAAAGTTTGCCTAAGGAAAGCGACCTTTTAGTTCCCGATCATTTAGCAGTTGCAGACAGTTATGACAAAGAAGCTAAGACAGACGAAGAAGAATTCGTCGAAGAGCAGTATGCTATTAGTCCGGAAACCGAACAAATAGCTGAGGAATCGGTTTCAAGTGCAGAAGGCTATTTGTCGGATACTTCACTTTCAAATTTAGATGCATTTAAAAGCAAACCATTGGTTTCAGAGCATTTTAGATCGATTATTCAAGAAATGACAATTGGAACTCCTGAGCGAATAAAGAATGCTACACAGAACTTTCTGAAACAGGAACCACATAATCTGACAGATGAATTTTACAATGCAATTCTTAAACTTCGAGATGACACTTTTAGAAGGTATTCAGCTCGAGCTTTGGCAAATCTGGGTGGCAAAGTTTTAGATATGTTTCTTGCTAAAATCAGTAGCGACCTTTCCAAAAAGGAACTCATTAGGTTTTTTAGTGTTGCCGATCTTTTTACTAACAATCAATTGCTTATTGGAAGAGTGAGAGATATAATTAACAGAAGGCGAGAATTAGATGCAGAAATTTTTAATTTTATTTCCAATTCGCCAAAAGGACGTATTAATTTATTACTTATCGACCTTGAAAAAATTGTTAGCGATAATTTGTTACATATAGAGATATTGGATTTGATTGCAGAGAGAAGAGTCATCGAGTCAGAACCTTATCTTATTAAGTATATAAAAAACAGGTATTTCTGGGAAAAGAGACCAAATTCGACGATTCAAATTCATGTGTGTTCCGTTTTGGGAAAGTTTGGGACAAATGAGGCTATTGACGCTTTAATTAAAACTGCAAAACCACAATCAAGTTTTTTTCGGTTTAGTACCAAACGTGATGAAGTCAGAGCAGCGGCTACAAAAGCTCTTTTAGAATTGGAACCAACTAAAAAGATCAACGATGCTCTGGAGAAATTAGAAAATGATAAATCTCAATTAATAAAGAATGTTTTCAAGGCTAAATCGGAGGAATAAATGGGAAACAATTACAGAATGGCTTTTATGTTTGTTCCTAAACCACAGGAAATGAATCTTGATGTTATGCGTTCTCATTGGGCTCTCATACATTTTGACATTCGTGGTGATTCTATTGTAGCGTTTATAGGAACATTGAATATCGATTCTGACCAACAATTAGATATACTCGAGGCTAAAAGAAAGCTTCCTTTGCCAGATTGTGAAATGCTGAATCTTGTTGTAGAACATTTTGGCGACGATTTAGAAAAAGGTATATTACGCCAAAACATATTGCTTAATATTGCCTTTGAGAAAATTTTACATCGAATCAAAGATGTACAAATTATGCGCTGGGGTGAGGACCTTTATGAAGGTAATAAAAGATTAACAGTTTCCTCTGTTTCAACTACTTTCGTATCTGTAAAAATTCATTTGGGGATATGCATAAATCCAGAGCTGGATAATGGATTTGTAGGATTGACAAAATATGGTATCGATCCTGTGGAATTAGCCGAAGTTATTTGTAATCAGTATAGAGCAGACATGCGAAGACTCAAGGAGAAATGCTGGCATATAAAACCTGTAATTTAGAATTGGTTATTCAATAGATTCTCTCTTTTATGAATGCTAAAATGTAATCAATAAACCCATCGTTGACATTCCCATCTCTGCAATCTATATTCTTACCTAAATTATGTATATAAACAGGCTCGAAATGTATGGATTCAAATCGTTCGCTCCGAAGACCCAGATGGTGTTCAATAGAAGCGTATGTATTTTAATGGGACCTAACGGTTGCGGTAAAAGCAATATCTTTGATGCTATAAGATGGGTTATTGGCGAACAGAGACTGTCTCTTCTTAGAACATCTATTTTGGAGGAAGTGATTTTCAATGGTTCTGTTGGGCATAAGCCGCTTAATTTCGCTGAAGTAAGTATAGAATTAGAGGATGCCAAGGGTTTGGTACCATTCGATCCCGCGGCTGAAAGAATTAGAATTACTCGAAAAGTTTATAGAGAGGGTGAAAGCCATTTCTTCATTAATGGGATTCCGGTTAGACTCAAGGATATAAGGTCCGTTCTATCTTCAGTTGGTTTAGGCGATGTAGGATACGCTGTTATAGAACAATCTATGATTGGTAAAATTCTCGGTGGTTCCTCGATAGATCGGAGAATGCTTTTTGAACAAGCTGCAGGAGTCGCACATTATAAGCAAGATAGACATCTTACCGAGCAAAAACTTAATTCTACGATACTGGACCTTTCAAGACTCGAGGATATTATAGAGGAAGTTGAACAACAAGAGATTGTTTTGCGAAGACAGGTTAGGAGAACTCGTAACTATACAAAACTCGTAGAGCAAAAAACTGAAATCTCAAAAAAGATTCTTGCTGGAAGAATTGCTGCATTAATTTCTCAGAAGAAGGATAAGATCGAAGAACTTGAAAGTGAAGGAAAAAAATTTGAAAAAAAATCCTCCCAATTGGCATCTTTAAGGGCTGAGCTTCAATCTGCAAGAGCCGAACGTGATGATTTGGAAACTAAGCGTTCTAACTATGTTAAAAGATTGTCTGAATTTGAGAAGAAAATAACCCAAAACGAAAGTTCAATTAAGGTTCTCGAGGAAAGAGTGAGTAATTTTAATAATACGATTGCTCGTGATAATGAACAGCTTCCAAAATTAAAGATACTATCTAAGAATTCAAAAGATGAAATTGTAAATAAAAATGAAGTTATCGAGGAACTTCAAATTCTGCTTAATGAGATCCAGAAACGGACCGAAGTAATCTTTTCGAAATCCACTGAAGTCAATGATGAGATTCTTAGTATTCGGAAGCTATTAAAAAAACTTGAAAACAAGAACGATGAACTGATGCAACTTCAAGCGAAATTGGAGAATTATATTGGATTCGCAGGTGATTCGATTGTAAAATTAGAATCAGAAAAGGAACAGATAAATCAAGAATATGAGGAGCTTAAAAAGAAAATTGATTTAACTGAGAAGGAAATGACTAAACTCGAAACAAAAAGGGAGAAATTAACAACTGAATTAAAGGCAATTCACAGATCTTTTGAAGAGATTGAATTTGAAAGAGAAGAATGCCAGCTTGAAATCGAGAAACTAGAAAATGAAATCGAAACTATGAATAATAAAGCTTCTAAATTGGAAGGTAGCATTAACACTATTCAGGATGTTTTAGAGAAGAGGGATGACATTGGCGTGGGAATTAAAGCTATAATTGACAATAAGTCAGAATTTAATGTTGTAGGTGTCTTAGCCGATTTAATCTATACTAAAAATCCTGAGGTTGTTGAAAGAATTCTTGAACGAAAAACTAACTTTGTGGTGGTTGAAACCTACGAACAGGCTCAAAAGATAATAAACAAACTTGAGGATGAGTCGGGAGATATTGGTTTTGTAATTCTCTCTGAGCTAACCGGACACTCGACCTCAGGCGGATGGTTTGAAGTAACACGACCGGAATTATCCGAATTTCTGGAAAATGTCGAGATTTCTGACAATTTCTCACTTTTTGATGACGGCAAGATCCTTGTTTCTGAGGATGGGAAAGTTCTGCGAAAACGAGGTGAACTACAGGTCGCAAAATCCCCTAACGCTCAGGGTCCGTTAATCTTAAGGAAGAAATTTAATGCCTTTAATAGAGAATTAGAGAAGCTTAAAATAGTTTTAGGCAAGAAGCAAATAGAGCTTTCAGATAAAAGTTCTACCTTAACATCCTTGGAATCGAGAATGGATGGGATTATTGAGAAGCGGGATGAAATTGCGCAAAAAGAAATCGAAATTGGGCATACGATTTCACTAAACAAAACTCTTGTTTCAGATTGGCTTAAAAGATTAGAATATATATCACAGAAAAGAAAATCTATCGATGTACAGATCGACGATACTAAAAAGCAAACAATTAAAAATGAAAGGGAACTTACGAATGTTAGGTTAGAGAGGAAGGAACTTTCGGAGCTTATCGACGCAAATAAAATGCAAATGGAGGAACTCGAAATCCAAAGTCGTTCCATTGAAAAGGATTCTTCTGCCATCGAGTTCCGGAAACTCTCACTTGAAAACGAAATGAGGAATGCTCGAAAAGAAATAGAGAGACTTGAATTCGAGTGTAAAAATGCAGATAAAGAAATTTCCCGATTGGTCGATGAAATTACAAATTCTATGGAAGGAGTAACAATTAGTAAATCTGGGATGTCAAAGTTTGCTGAAGAAATTGAAAATCTTTTTCAGTCTAAATCTTCTATTGAGAAAGATTTCGAAGTTCTCGCAGTGGAATTAAATTCGCTTGATAATAAGATAAAAAAACTGTCGAGTGCCGAACGAGAAACAGAACTGGATAGGGATGAACTGTCAAAAAGTGTTAGCTCGTTTGAGCAGGAAATTTCACAAATCAAGGGAACATTGGAGGAATTAGATCGGGAAGCAGTCGAGGAATTTGACGAGTTAATGTATTCAGAACCGTTGTCAGAGGTTGAATTGATTGAATTTTCAAGAAAGCTTGAAAAAATAAAAAAAAGGATTGAACAAATTGGTGGTGTGAATTTAGAGGCTGAGGAGCAATATGGAGCGGTTAAGAATCGAAACGATTTTCTAAAAGAGCAGAAAAGTGATATTACCACTTCGATATCTGACCTAAGGAAAACAATCGAACAACTTGACAGTGAGGCAAAAAGATTGTTTTTGGAAACATTTGAGGCTGGAAGACAACGATTCCAGGAGATTTTTTCGCAATTGTTTGAGGATGGTGAGGCTGATCTTGAGTTAGAGAAAAAAACGGAACCTCTCGAGTCTGATATTTTAATTAAGGTTCGACCTGCGGGAAAAAAAACACTAACTCTTTCACAACTTAGTGCTGGCGAGAAAGCATTAACTTCCATTGCCCTTTTATTCGGATTATATCTTGTAAAACCTGCTCCATTCTGTCTTATGGACG
Organism: bacterium; assembly: GCA_030620455.1. Lineage (GTDB taxonomy): Bacteria > UBP14 > UBA6098 > B30-G16 > B30-G16 > JAUWMV01. Next base: position 5,960 of record JAUXEQ010000096.1, read on the forward strand.
AGGTGGACGCACCG
>JAUXEQ010000055.1 GCA_030620455.1 bacterium
ACCTGCTCTGAGTTGAATAAAGAGAATTCCGGATGAGTAACCTTGCGGTACTTCCCAGGTATATGTGTAAATCCCATTTTCCTTTGAACCTAAGTATATTGCTTCAATTCGCTTACCTTCAACATCATATATATCTAATGTTACATCTAAGTCACGTGGAAGGTAAAATGAAATATTGACGTAAGAGTTAAATGGATTGGGAGATGCAACAAGTTGTATATCGGTAGGTTTGATAATATTATCTAATATAATACTCGAGCTCTTAATTGTAAATGCAGAATTGCATATATCATAGATATTCGAATTCAAAATGTCATTCACACGTACATAACAATTTCTCCGATCAATAGTTACTTCAGGCAAGGTCCATGCGAAAAAATTGGTGGGTGTCGAATTAATTAAAGTACTCCAGGGTCCTGAAGGACCGTTCAGAGAGTATTCAATTTTAACGTTATAAACTCGTGGAATTCCTCCCTTATCCCACATTATTGCAATTGTTGAATCGTCGTAAAATTCTTCTCCACCGTTGGGGAAAGTTACGGTTATGAATGATTTAATATTTCGGTAATAATGAAGAGAATATGCTCCAACAGTTGGATCTTTTAAACCTCGGAATTTAATGTAGTATGTTCCAGATGTAGGAGGGATGAATTCGATTCGGAAATTTGGTGCAATGTAAAAGCTATCTATAACAGGTATTTCAGAAGGATTGCATGTTTCATAAATTTCACCAAAGACTTCGGTAGGACCGGATGAATAGAAAATATAAGCACTATCCTTATTTGCTTGAAATTTATACCAGTCCACATCGCCAGCAGGTTCAATATAGTTCGCTTTTAGCTTAACTTCATCCTCGGGTTTAAGAGTCAGAGCTGTAACGCAATAATCTGTGATGTCAGGTCTTGGAGGAGCTTTTATATTTACAACAACCTTGGAAATTATTTTATATCTAAGTGGCATTCCAATTGGAAGGGAATACCAACCATCGTAGAATCCAGTCCACCCGAAATTTAAATGATATTCGCCAGTTTCTTTGTAACCATCTGCAACGATAGAATGCCCTGCTCCCCAAGATGAATCGTAAATTGCAAGTTGTGCAGGTTGAGCGTTTCTCATATTAGATTGAAGAATATCGTAAAAATCATGGTCAGTTCCTCTCATTTCTAAAGCGTCTATGAAACGCCATTTATCTGTATAAGTAGAAGCCCAGAACCATGCACCGGTGGCGGTGGAACTGTAACCTGCTCGAACTGAAACACCACAAGCCCACATTATTTTCGCGGCAGTATGTATATCCGGATGTTTGCAATGTTCTGAGTAATATTCTATTGTATCCATGTTGGCGGTTGTAGCATCGATCCAAATTCCGGGGGATGTTCTATCTGAAAGATAGCTCTCAGAGCTTTCAAAATGAACAGATGGAGGATATTCCCAATAGTTAATTATTTGAGCAATAGAAACGGCTGTGCAACCGGAAACGCATGTATCGTTTGTTTGTGGGTCTATAGGGCAGTACATATTATACGGGTATTTTTGTCCCCAACGAGTATCGAGCCATGGACCGTATACACTTGCAGTTGCATAGGAACTGATAAAATCTTCGTCTGGGGATAAATAATGAGACCATAATCGATTGTTTTCTTCGATGATTTTCTGAGAGGGTACCGGCAGAGCATCTATTCTGCCTATCATATCATTAACTAAAAGACGCAGTGGAATATTAATAGGTGAATTTTCAAAAGGAAAATCGTTATAGAAAGAATAGAAAATCACCGGTTCGATATCTGTGTTTGATGATATAACAACAAATCCCTTAGGAGAGAGAGTAACCACATAAGCTAAAACATCATCGAAAGCATTATCTCGCAACGGAATAATATCAGAAATTGTATATTCTTTATCCTTAGCTTCTGGAGCAACCTCCTTTGGACGTTGGCAGAAATCCTTGTTTATTTCAAGGTGAGTTTTGGCTGCATCGATAATCATTTCAGAATCAATCTCTAAAGCGGGTAGTAACCCAATTGCAAATAGCAGAATAAAAACGGTAAGTATTAATCGAGTCTTCTGCATCCCATATCTCCGATATATTAAGTTTAGTATATTATTTTCCTTTATTAAAAATTGCTTAAATTTTCTTTATGTCAAGAAATCATTTTAAAGAATCGTAGTAAAAATATCGAGCGATGTCGTAATGGCAAGGGCATTTGTTTAGAGAAATATGTGAATTGGGTAAGGCTTTGCGGTTGACAATATTGCCGGTGAGGCGTATTATGAGATTGGAATGGAAAAATACACATATGCATTAAGACAAGAGCGAGGAACAACGCAGGGTATGGAGGGTATTCGGAAATTTGGATTGTAGAAGTAGTGTAGATTAACCCCTGTTTCCGAAAGGAGGCAGGGGCTTTTTTTCTTCGTCCAATTCCGGCAAATGTATCAATCCAATATCTCGATTGTGGTCAATTGGAAATTTCCCCTTGACAAAAATGAAACGACCGCTCATTTTATAAATAACTGGTTGTTTAATGACTTACTGTTCATTTACCTATATTCAAGGAGGGATGCTGTGAGACAGCATGAAAAAGATTCTGCGCGAAATCGTAAACTTTTTATGGATGCAGCGGAAGCGTTATTCGCTGCAAACGGCTTTTTTCGGACGACTATCGAAGACATCGCCGAACAGGCAGGATTCTCGAAAGGAACGATTTATAACTATTTCGAGAGCAAGAAAAACATATTAATGGTAATCCTCGATGAAAAGTTCGATGCATTCCTTTCGGGTGCGAAATCTATTCTTGATATGAATGGAAATCTTGATGAGATGTTGCTAAAACTGGTTGAATACCACCTGAAATTCTTCCAGCAAAATACCAATTTCTTCAGGCTTATCGCTGCTGAACAATACAAACTCGGTGAAAAATTGTCGTATGAGATACACCCCAAGATAATCTCCAACTACCGTAATTTCCAGAATTTACTTCAAAATATTCTTGAACGCTTTCCGGATTCACTGCGGAAAGATGTGCCTATGACGGAGCTTGCCAGGGCGCTGCACGGAATTATCTCGTCATTCATGACCGAGTATATTTTTTCGGAATCCCGCAGTAATATCGTGAAGAAAGCTCCCACGGTTGTCGCGCTTTTCCTCGATGGTGCGAAGAAGATAACAAGGGAAACAAGAGAATGAGAAAGCTACTCGAAATATTCTTAAATAATAAACTACTCGTCAATATCATAGTGATTTTGATGGTCCTTGTTGGGCTTTATTCAGTATTTAACATCCAGCAGGATGTCTTTCCCGAAGTGGAAATGGACATGATGATGGTTACGGTAGTTTACCCTGGAGCCAGCCCGTCCGATGTTGAAGTCAATGTTGTTGTGCCAATCGAACGCGAGATAGCGAAAATATCGGGCATAAACTATTATACCTCTCTCTCGATAGAAAACACCGCAAGGATAATGATAAATATCGATTCCGATGTAGACAACAAGCAGGCTGTTAAAGATGAAGTTTTCCGCAGCATTACGATAGGAAACATTTCCAATTTACCCGATGAGTTGGAAAGGATTCAAATTGTTGATATGAATCCCAAAATGAAAGAGGTATATAGCATTGCCGTTTTCCCGAACGATACGGTATTTACATCGGAATCGGAGCTATATAAATTTATAGATAGACTAGAACAGCAATTGCTCAGAATTAGCGGTGTTAGCGATGTCCGTTTGTCGGGCTATCGCGACCGCGAAATCCATATCAATGTGAATCCGAATTCCGCCGATAAACTACAAGTCTCGCTTAACGAAATCGTAAATAGTATTCAGGCAAGGAACATCCGTTCTACCGGTGGAACCCTTCAGTCCCTTTTCGACGAACAGACTATCGTAACACTCGGTCAATTCAATGACCCTCTCGATGTCGGCGATGTAATTATTCGCTCAAATTTTACCGGCAAACGCGTACGAATTAAGGATATTGCCAATATCGAGGATGGATTCAAAGACGAATTCATTAAAATCCGTGTGAATAATAGAAAAGCGGTTGTATTCGATATTGTAAAAAATGAGAATGCGGATATTATCGCTACAGTCGAAAATGTTAAGCGGTTTCTTCAAAGAAATAAAACCCAATACTCCGACAGATACGATATAAGAGTGGTTTCAGATTTGACTTTTTCAATCAGAGCGCTACTCAAAGTTGTCAAAACAAACGCCATTTTGGGCTTCATTTTAGTAATTATTATTCTTTTGATATTCCTCGATTTTAAAACAGCATTCTGGACAGCATTCGGTTTGCCATTGAGCATGCTAATGGTGTTTTTCTTTATGAACATTGCAGGTTATACTCTCAATATGATTTCGCTTTTAGCAATAATCACCGTTGTTGGGATGCTTGTTGACGACGGTATTGTCATAGCTGAAAGTGTTTATGTAAGAAAACTCGCTGGAATGTCTCCCTCTGAGGCAGCTATCGAGGGAACGATGGCTGTGATAAAACCGGTTACCGTCGCTGTGCTTACTACAATTGTGGCTTTTTTGCCACTGTTGATAATTTCCGGCAGGATGGGCAAGTTCATCTCGATATTTCCGATTATCGTAACAGCAATGCTATTAGTTTCGTTACTCGAGGCGACTTTTATCCTGCCAAATCATCTCGCTCATTCTAAAATACGAAAATTAAAAGAAAAAAATTGGTTTCAACCGATAGCAAACATATATGAAAGGTTTCTACGCAAACTGCTGAAACTTCGCTACCTTGTTATTATTGTATTTATTGCAGTGTTTATTGGAACAATTATCTTTTCTATGGAAACAATTAAAAACATGGTTCTAATGTTTGGCAATCCCACGGAAGTCATCAATATCAATCTCAAAGCGCCGAAGGGAATAAGTCTCGATGCAATGACGGAATTGACCGAAATTATGGAAAAGGACATTATAAATAATATACCGCATAATATACTGGTTTCCACAATGGTTAAAGTTGGAACTCAACAGAGCAAACCGATGAATTATAAGGGTGATTATGAGAACTGGTCAACGATTGCAATTACTTTAGTTCCAGTAAGCGAGCGAAGCAAAGCTACAGTCGAAATAATCGCTGACCTTCGAAATACTATCAATATCGACAGTTTTCCACAATTTACCGAGATACGAGTACTCGAAGAGAAAATGGGTCCCCCTATGGGGAAAGCCTTCGACATCAGGATTGTCGGTGACAATAATAAAGATGTGGATTCTGTTCGAGCAGAAATGGAAGCATTCCTCGCAACATTTAATGGTGTAAAAAATATAGAAAACAATCAAATTGAAGGCAAAAAAGAGCTTGTTATCAAATGTAACTATAAAAAGCTTGCCGAATTAGGACTGACCGTCCAGGATGTTGCACTTACTGTTCGCACTGCGTATGAAGGTAGAATCGCTACATCTATCGAGACGATATCCGAAAAACTCGACTTTCGCGTAAAGGTTAGCGATTCATTCAAAAAAGATGAGCGATTCTTGCTTCGACTTCTAATCCCGAATAGAAGTGGACGATTAATACGACTCGGCGATGTGGCATCTATCGAAAGATGCACAGGAAAAGCCAATATAAATCATTATAACGGAAACAGAGCGATTACCGTTACCGCTGATATTGACGATTCGATTACTACATCGATGCAACTCACACAAACAGTGATGAAGCAATTCCACGGTGTTACGAAACGATTTCCGGGAGTCTATCTCGAAATCGGTGGTGAAGCTGAGCAGATGAAAGAAGTCCTTCCCGACCTGGCATTTGCTTTTCTTATGGCTATTTTGCTTATTTACTTCTTAATGGTGTTTGAATTCAAATCCTTATCACAGCCCTTAATGATTCTCGTTACGATACCGTTTGGGATTATCGGTGCGCTGCTTGCATTCACTATTCATGGTCTGCCGCTGACATTCATGGGAATTATCGGAATCACCGGGCTTTGCGGCATCGTAGTCAACGACAGCATTATAATGGTTGATTTCATCAATAAAGAATTCAAAAAAAATACTTCGGCTAGTGGAAAATCGTTCATCCCGATTATCACAGAGGGAGCGAAACAGCGTCTTCGCCCGGTAATTCTAACGACAGTTACGACTGCCGGGGGACTTCTACCTACTGTATATGGCATCGGTGGAAGTTCACAGATGATAATTCCGGTTGTGATGGCGATTGCTTACGGACTGATGTTTGCTACTACCCTAACCCTGATATTTACACCGTCGCTGTATATGGTGAATGCTGATATTAAAAGACTTTTCAGAATTAAACAAAAATAATTTGAAAGGGATAAGCTAAAATGAAATCAAAAAACAAATACATTATTCTAATTTTAGCATACATTGTCGGTCTATCTATTGCCCAGAATACCACAACGATAACATTAGATGAATTTCTTAATAAACTCGAGAGAACACATCCGCTCTTTGTTCGTGAGGATATGAATGCCGATATCCTCCGTGAACAACAGAAAAGTCTTACCGGAGCGGAAGATTGGAATTTCACATCTGAAACAGGCATAAATTACACCCAACAAAATCAGGATATGTATGAATACACTGCTGGCGCTTCGATAGAGGGGAGTGTTTCACGCCATTTCTGGAATACCGGCGGTAGTATTAACGCGGGCGTTTCGATTTCCGGCACTTCGATGGATTATATTGATAATCCAATGTATTTAACCTGTTCGGATTCAAAGTTCGATAATAGTATATATGTCGGTTATTCGCAACCGCTGCTTCGTAATTGGAAAGGTTTTCTAAGCAAGTTTCAATACGAATTGAAAGGTATCGCGATAGACCTGTCCGAGGTGGAAGCTGCACAAAATAAAAAAGATTTCCTTACAGTTTATGCCGCAAGTTTTCTCGACTGGGTCTATTATATGATGGAAGCTGAAGTAATCGAACAAAGGATAGAGCTTTGTCGCGAATCGCTGGAAAAAACACAGCAGAAACGGGCACATAATCTTGTTGATGAAGTGGATGTCATTCGTGCGGAGAACTCGCTAAGTCTGTGCGAACAGAACCGTGTTATGAACGAATCCAATATCGATGCATTGATAAAAGAACTTGAAGTCCTGACAGGCGACAATTCGCTTTCCGCTAAAATACCCATCTTCAACCTTTACGAAATTCACGAACTTCCACCACTCGATTCTATTCCTGTTTATTTAGAGTATAATTCACTCTCACTTCAACAATTAGATATTATCTTGAAACAACTCGAATTGAATCGAAAATACAATCTCGAATCTATGAAACAAGACCTGTCGTTAACGGGTCAGCTAAGTATAGCCAGTTCCGAGGCTGGTTTTACCGATGCTCTGGTGATTGACAAGCCCAGCGCCGCGTTCATGTTGACATATACATTCCCACTTAGGAATACGTCTGCTAAAGCCAACCTTGCAACATCAGAACTTACAATCGAACAAATGCGGCTTAAGAAAAAAGAACTGGAAATCAGCATGATTTCCACAATCAGCAATCTTCATGTTCAGTTGACAAGAATGGAAAGAATACTCGATATGAACAGACAGCAGATAGAATTTGCTGAAAGACAAACCGTAGCGGAGATGGAAACATATGACCAAGGTCGCAACGATTTGAGTTTCGTAATTCAAGCGCAGGATTCCGAAAAAAACGCACGAATGACATATGATTTTAACGCTCTTACTTATCAGAAACTCTATATCCAGTATTTGTCATTGATGGATAAGCAGTTCTGATAATAAAGATGTCGCGGCAATCTGACAACAGGGAAACGAAGAGGGTTATATACTTGAAATAAATTAAGGAGTAAAACCAATGGTGAAACAACTCACAAAATTCGTTGGCAAATATCCTGTGCGTCAAATATTTATGATAGAAGAATACTACGACAAGCGCATGTCCGATTTACGGAGTTTCCCCCAAAGGGGGTCACCTGGTGTGATAGCAGCAGTTTGAATTGTCATCCCTTAGGTGAAAATGTCGAGCATAGCGAGACAAAAGGGGGATTTCTAATGGCAACTACTTGGTGATCTTATAGCTCTCATTTCCTCAAAGCCACTCCATCTCTCCCATAACTCCTTGCCTTGTAATAATAACTGCGGAGTTTTGCGAGGAGAAAGTCACACATGGGATCGATCCTATCGAAATGATGTATTTCTCCTAACTATTTCCCTTAATAAATATGTATACAATATTATTGA
>JAUXEQ010000131.1 GCA_030620455.1 bacterium
TGAACCGCAAATAGGACCAACTGTAAATAAAATTCAGTTAGCTTATATCGATATTGGGAAGAATTACAATGCACAATACAAATCACCATCGTTTTATCCGGGTGAGGTTGGTTTTAGAGGAATTTTAAGAAATGAAATAAAGCTCGGAAAGATCGGGCTTAACGACGCTTTTTATTATAAAGCCATTTCTAAGGCTAAAGTCGAGAAATTAGACGCATTAGACGTGGATGTTAATACTTTTGGCATGAGCTTGGGAATGAATATGGATATTAAGGATGTTTTCATGAGTTTAAATATAAGTGCATCGAAACAGACATCCAACTGGTCACCGACCGAGGATATGGATTTGGAAAGTGTTAGGGACATTTATGTGGTGGATTTTGCGTTTAAGCCATGGATTCCAATGACACTATCTGCAACGTTAACATACATAGATATTGATGACGATATTTCGCGAATATTTCACCTAACTGGATCATTAGAGTTCTAGTTTTAAATGAAAACAAACCAACAGAATTTTTTTGCATAATTACGACAATTAAATTGTTCTATCATTGGAAAGTTTTATTCATTAACAAGCTTAACAGTCACTCTTTTCAAAAATTTCAATTTTGTTGAACTTATCGTTACTCGATTTTATATATCCATTTGCAAACTGAATCCCGTTCATTACAACTTCACTCTCCGGTTGAATTTCGAGAATTCCTAATGCACCCTCACCGCACGCAATTGAAAAGCCTTCTTTTGTGAGAGCAATTTCCCCCGGCTTTTTATTTTCGTAATAATTCAGTAAAGTTGTTCTATAAATTTTTAATTGTTTGCCTTTAAAATGTGCAATAGCTCCTGGTGTTGGTGAGAGACCCCTGATTCTGTTGTGAATTTCTCGAGCACTCTTATTCCAATTAATCGACCTGTGAATCTGTTTTATTCGTGGAGCACTGTTAACTTCCACATCTGGTTGAGGCTGCGGAGTAATTTTCCCGTTGAGGTATAATTTCAAACTCTTGGCAAATAGTTCTGCAGCCGGTGTAACCATTCGCTTAAACAACTCACCTGCGGTTTCATCGGGATGAATTGTTATGGTTTTTTGCATAAGTATATTGCCGAAATCGACTTTTTCTTTAATAATAAATGTGCTTAATCCAGTTTTCTTATATCCTCGAATGATAGCCCAGTTGACCGGTGCCGCTCCTCTCAGATCGGGCAAAAGTGATGGATGTAAATTTATTATTCCTTTTGGAAATATTCTCAAGAAATTGACTGGCAAAATTTTGAATGAGAGCAATAACGCAGCAGGAGCATCGAAATCTGATATTTTTTGGTGAACAATGGGATCATTTACGTCATCGATTTCTATTACAGGTATGGAAAGTTCTTTTGCTGCGATCTTAACTGGTGTGGGAATTTTCCTTCGACCTCTTCCGCTTTCAATATCTGAATATGTAACAACTGCTGAAATTTCAATCGATTTTGTTTCAGCTAAAGTTCTCAATACTTCCGACGAGAATTGATCCGAACCTATGTAAATTGTTTTAAGCATACTAAAAAATAATGCATATAGTGGACATATTAGCAAAATGTATTTATTTTAATTATTAGATATTTTTCAAAAATAGATAACAGTTTACTATTGACTGCAAATACTTTTTGATTAAAATAATTAATTCGAAAAGGGATTTTTTAGAAATGCAATTTTTTGAGGTGCAAATAAACTAAATGAGTGTAAAAAACAAACTGTCTCCTCGTAATGAAAACATATTTAAAATACTTATAGAGGAGCACATAAGAACCGCAGAACCAATAGGTAGCAGAACAATAAGCAAGCTAATGGTATCTTCGCTCTCCGCTGCATCGGTTCGCAATGTTATGCAGGATCTGGAGGAGATGGGATTCCTGCGTCATCCGCATACTTCAGCGGGGAGAGTGCCCACTACTATGGCTTTTAGATACTATATTTCTGAAATAATGCGTCCAAAAAAACTGGCTAAATCCGAACGAAAAAAAATGGAAAATATTTTCCTTTCTGAATTCTCGGACATTCTTCAACTATTGGAAAGTCTTGGTATAATTCTGGCGGAACTGACAAAAGAACTGGGTTTGATAATTTCTCCGAGAGGTGAAGAACTTGTTCTTCATCGGATTGAGCTAATTCCTCTTGGAAGCCAAAAAGTAGTTATGGTTCTTGTAACAAAAACCGGTTTCACTCGCTCGATTGTTATGGAATTCAAAGATATGAAAACTGAAAAATTCGATATGCTTGCAAGCATTCTTAATGAAAGATTATCCGGATTACAATTCAATGAGATTAAGAGGACAATTTCAAAACGATTATCAGATTTTGATAAATTTTATGGTTCTTTTTTGAATACGCTTATATCATCTGCTGAGGAGATTTTCAAGATCGAGGATGAATATCCATTATTATTCGGTCGAGAGAATATTTTAGGTAAACCGGAATTTTCTGATCCCGAGAAACTGCATCAGATTATGGAGCTTTCAGAAAAAAACGATACATTGCTGAAATGCGTTAGTTCCCAGGACTTCGAGGGAGATGTGGAGGTTTTAATCGGTCCACCTCCTGTTACTGAGCTGGGTTTGGTGTTAGCTAAATATACTATTGGACACGGTGAAGGTGTAATAGGTGTTGTGGGACCTACAAGGATGAATTACTCAAAAATTGTTCAAATTGTTTCTTTTGCTGCTGACAAAATGGCACAAATTTGGAAATCTTAATCCGGAGGATGATGATGGAGAAAAGTTCAAAGTCTTCAAAGGAAGCTGAAAAAAATCCAGAATCTATGAATTCTGAAGATCAATCTGTAGAAACTGAAGATATAGAAAACGAAATTAATCCTATCGAAAGTGAGTTGGATACTATCAGACAGGAAAATCAAGAGATAAAAGAGAAATATCTGTTGTTGGCTGCTGATTTTGAGAACTACCGAAAGCGACAGGATAGAATTATGTGTGAGTTAATGGCTCAGGAAAGGGATAATATTTCATCGAAGCTTCTCGAGATAGCCGACGATGTCTCTCGTGCACTTGAAGCGGTTAAGCAAAACGTTGATCCAGCGACAATTGTTGAGGGTGTGCAGATGATTTCTGATAGGATATCTGAATTGCTGAAACTTGAGGGAATCGAACCGATGGATCCCGTCGGTAACGATTTTGATCCATTAACTCAAGATGCTGTGGCTGTTCAACCTGTGGATGATCCGGTGGAGGATGGTAAAGTAATTGGTGTAATTCAGATGGGGTATGTTCGTGGAGGTCGACTTGTTCGTCCTCCGAAAGTCATTGTTGGGAAATATGATAAAGATTGATATAATATCCAGAAGATTGGATTCATTCACATTTGACTAATTAGTTTTATACATGAAATTTTAAGGTTTAATTTATGCCACATAGAACAAAAATAGATCCATATGAGATACTCGGTGTTCCAGAAAATGCCAGTTTAGAGCAAATCAAAAGCTCATATAGGCAACTGGCAATGAAATATCACCCCGATAAAAATCCTAATAACCCCGATGCTGAAGAGAGATTCAAGTTAATTTCAGAGGCTTATGAAATATTATCCGATCCTCAAAAACGTGCGCATTATGATCGTGGTGGTGGTTCTGAGGGTTTCGACTCTTTTTTTGAAAACTTTGGAATGGGAGATGCCTTCAGGATTTTTTCAGACCTATTCGGTGGAGGTATGTGGGAGCAGCCTCGTCAACGACGGAGTTATCAACAAAGAGGCGAATCGCTGAGAATCGCGGTCGATTTGACACTTGAAGAAATATTTACTGGCACCGAAAAGAATGTAAAAATTTACCGTTTTATTTCCTGCCCCGATTGTAATGGTAAGGGCTATCCTGTGGGTGAAGGTTTGAGAACATGTACTCAATGCGGTGGTAGCGGAACATTGCGACAGGTAGGGAGACATATATTTGGTACAACAACTCGTATTGTCACATGTCCTACTTGTAACGGTTTAGGTCAAATACCGACGAAGATTTGCCAGAGTTGCGCAGGGGAAGGCAGAATTCGCAAGACTGAAGTAATTCCGATTAAAATTCCGCCCGGCGTTAGAAATGGGGAATCCATAAAAATTTTCGGTATGGGCAACGCAGGTAAAAGAGGTGGACCTTCTGGCGACCTTATTGCTCTCATTAGGGAAATTCCTCATCCCAAATTTGTTAGAGATAAGGATAATATTATAATGTATCTGCCTGTTGGTGTTATTACTGCAACGATTGGTGGAAAAGAGATGATTAAAGGCATCGATGGGGATGGAATTGAGATAGAGATTGCGTCAGGCTCGCAGTTTGGCGACATTATTGAAGTAAAAAATGCAGGTCTCACGCAATATGGTGGAGGAAGACGAGGCAGTCTTCTTATACAGGTAATAATCGTTGTACCAACTCATTTATCGAGAGAGGAAAAGAAACTTCTCAGACTATTAGCTGAGCAAGAAAAACCACCCAAAAAGGTTGTATTTGAGAAACTGCTTAAGAACCTTGGTATAAAGCGTTAATGTTTATCTCTACAACATATTTTTATGCTCCACCTGAGAAATTCAGTAAAGGCAAAGTCTTTCTCGATGACGAAGAGAGTCATCATATCACTAATGTTCTCAGGGGAAAACCTGGAGACAATTTAGTCGTTTCAAATGGCATTGGCGATACCTTTAAATGCAGGATCGAGAAGACATTCAAAAATTGCGTTGTGGCAACCGTATTAGATATTATTGAATCCCGCCTTAAACCTAATATCGACTTAACACTCGGTATGGGGATTGTGAGACCAAAACAAATAGAAACCGCCCTAGATTGGTCGATTCAGCTTGGCATTTCTGCGTTTATGCTATTGAAAACAGATTTCACGATTAGAGATTGGTCGAATAATGACAAATTGAAACGTCTCGAAAAAGTTGCAATACGCTCGATTAAGCAATGTAAAAGGGCGTGGCTGCCAGAGATATTTCCATTGATAGATCTAACAGAGTTTTTAATTAAAAACGGTAAGAATTTCGAAGGGATAATTTATACCGATCCGTCGGGACTTCCAGCTCCTCCAAAGAGAATGATTCA
>JAUXEQ010000052.1 GCA_030620455.1 bacterium
AGAAAATAATATTGTTGAAGCAATACCGTTTTCGTCTGTATTAGCACTCTCATGAACGCTTCCTGGCGAACCGGGTTCAATGCTGAAAGTTACTGGAGTTCCTGCACTAACCAAATTATCATATTGATCTCTAACTTCAACATAGATTCTCGTTGTGTCTCTGCTATCTGCAACCATAACAGAATCCAGCTTAGCCCAAATTCTGAAATTTCTTGGATCTCCAGGAACAACATATACTGTATCGGTATCCGACACAGAACCACAAGTTGCAACAACAACAATTGTATCAACATATATTGAAGACCAAAGCGTACATTGAGCCTGACCAGATATAGTCTGGGATACAATAGGTTTAAGTCTACCCCCAGAAGACCAGAAGGAGACAATAGTTCTATCGGATAATGGTGAACCTGTCGAATCATAAACGTTAGCTTCAAGAAGAGAGTACCCGTCTTCTCCTGCGCTTGCACCTCCAACAACAATTGTCCTTCTCGAGGGATAAAGCTGAATAGAATCTGCAATTAATGGCCATAAAGATATAGCTGCATTGCTGTATACACTTGGATCTTCTGTATAACGAGCAGTAATTACTGCAACACCTGCAGAACAACTTGCGGTATAAATTGTCCAAGCAAAACCGGTATCATTTGTTGCACTTAAACTTGTTATCGAGCCCATTGTTGCTTCAAATTGTATTCCTTTGCCGGGACCAACGCGATTACCGTGACCATCCTTTACTTCAACGAACACCATAAGAGTATCAGAGCAATTCGCAGGAAGATCATGTAGAAGAGAAGAAACAAACTCAATCCGCTCTGGCTCACCCGGTTTCATTATTATTTTCAGTGAATCCTTGATTCCGTTCGGACCTTCTGCATAAATTGTAACCGTATCGATAATAGTACTTGCAGTATATGTAACCTCTGCTCTGCCATCTTCAGTGCGTTTAAATGTTGGATTCAACGAACCTTGACCATCCAACATGAAGTTAACAGGAATGCCGTCAGAAACAGTTTTAAACATACCACCCGATGTGTCCATTAATATTGCGGTAATAGTGGCAGTCTCTACTCCGTCGGCTATTAGCTCAGACCTATCGGATACAACTTCAATCCAATTACCTTCAGCTGCTTCGAATTTAATAGGCGCAGAAGCGCTTGCAATTACTGTAGATCCATCGTAAACTTTTGCATTAAACGATCCTGAACCGGGAGTATTGCTTTTAATAAAAGTCGAAGCCATGCCACTATCCGAAGACACATATCCTAATTCCGGATCTACAATTCCCCGAGTCGATGTAAACTCTACCTCTGTGCTAAGAGCTACAGGATTCATATAGTCATCATAAACAAAAACATTTATTTCAAATTCTCTGCCATCAGCGCTAAAGCAAAGAGCGCCAGTAGAATCCATTGCAGTAATATCAAAGACTATTCTGCTTGCCGGGCCTGCAATAAACTCGATTTCCAACGAGTCCACAACCGATGAGCCTAATGCTCCAGCGTATGCGTAAACTCTTGTCCTACCTAAGGCTGTGGGCGCTTTTAATTTCGTTTGTGCTTCGCCAGCAACTGTCCGTACAGTCTTTGGACTTAGCACGCCTTGTTCCCATTCCGGTCCTAACGCTTGAGCAAAAGCTACGATCGAGTTATCTGAAACATAGGTGCCAGTTATTGTATCGAAAACACTTGCAACAAGAGTTGCTTCATTAAGTCCATTTGCAATCAATCTAACTAAATCTGTAGTCAAGGTTATTTGATTACCTTCCAGTTCCTCAACTATAACTTGAGTATTAACAATCCTTGAACCAACGGATATTGTTATTGTGGCAATACCTGGTGTTCGCGTAGGATTGAAAATTGCACTTGCATATCCTGAAATATCAGTATTTACAATAGTTGAGGGTTCACCATTCATTTTTCCAGATGTCGTACTAAATGTCACTGGAGTAGATGGTGCTACGGGATTGCCAAACCTGTCGAAAACCCAAGCTTCAATTGTCATCCGTGCAGTAGTATCTGCTGGGATCGTTGCAGAATCATCAATTTCAGGTTTGACTTCTATAATGTGTGCCACACCCGGATTAAGTGTAAATAATATACTTGTAGTATCTGATGTATAACCGTCAATTTCAGCGTATGCATAAACTCTTATCCCAGAGGATGCGAGAGTATCAGCTCTAACTGTGATTTGAGCTTCACCATCCTCAGTGGTTTTAGTCTCTGGGATAAGTCTGATATAGCCGCTATCGGTAAAGAAAAAGTGAACGTTTGTGCCGTTAGAAGCCATCGTTCCACCGGGACCGAAAACAGTTGCGGTTAAATAGGTTTCGTCCTCACCATTCACCTCGAGTGCAAGTTTTCCTGCAGTCAGTGAAACCGCTTGAACCTGCACAGGTATAAATTCGATTTCACTATAAGCTATTGCGTCACCTACTCTAACTTCGATCAATGAAGTTCCAATATCTATACTAGAATATAATCTAACACGTGCAACACCTGATGTATCGGTGGTTGCAGTGGCAGAAGATGCACCTGGTAATCCAAGTAACCCTAAAGTAGTTGTGAATGTAACATCGATTCCCGGCTCGACAATATTACCATATTGATCGGTTACCTGCGCATAAATCATTATATTATCAACACCATCGGCATACAATGTCTCAGGTGGAGTATGTGTAGAATCAAACCATATGTTAATTGTGTGTGGGTCACCGGGATTAACAGTTATCAAAGTCGAATCGACTACCGTTGCTGCACCAGCAACAGAATCTCCAGCAAATATCCACACACTGCCGTCTCCAACTTCAGTTCCTATCGTGAAATTAGTTGTCGCAGAACCGCCTGTAGTGTTTCGAGGTGTCAAAATACTTCCAGCACTGAGTGGTACCACCCAGAAATGAACTGGTGTTTCCTCGGTAATTTCTGAGCCAGAAATGTCATAAACCCTTGCAGTAATTAGCGAATTGGAGAATCCATCTGCATCGAGTTCCCTGGGGTTTGCGGTAAGATCGATCATTCCAATTACAGCTTTTCTAAGATAAACCGATGTTATTCCTGATACCACCCCACAGCTTGCTTTAATCTGCGTAACTCCCGCTGTATCTGCTGCTCTGAGTATATTATTAACGGTACCGCTATCATTAGTTGTTAGATTATTAAAGATAATTGTCGCAAGTCTTGGATTATCGAAAGAAACGTTTAATCCCGGTTCAACTCTGTTGCCCCACTTGTCGAAAACCTCAGCTTTAATATCACTTTCGTCAAGTTTATTTGCTAAAATTGTATCAGGATCGGCAGTCATAACAATGAGATATGGTTCCCCAGGTTTAATTTCAAGAATAACACTATCATAAACAGTTGCACTTACTACACCGCCGATAACGACAGTTCCTCGTTTCCTAGTTGCTCTGAAAGTTGCATTTGCTACACCATTTTCGTCTGTGTAATCCATTGCGTTAATTGAACCCATAGAACTATCAGGTACGCTGAAATAAACAAGTATTCCCTCGGGCACAGGATGTCCGGTAGAATCGTATACCCTTGCGATAATTTCGCTAATAAGGAATCCATCCGCATCTTCTTCAAGCGGTTTCGCAATCATTTCCATGCTAGCTGGAATTTTAGATGTCAAGTTAACTGTGCATTCACCTCTTGCAACGTCGGAATTATATGATCCAGTGATTCTCGCGGTTCCCACATTACGCACCGAACGAATATATACATACGTGCTTCCGGTGCTATCAGTGAGTCCGTATGCAGGGAATACTTCACCCAAACTTGTAACAAAATCTATTCTATAATTTGCATTAACTCTATTGCCATATCGATCGAATGCAACTACACCGATTGTATCGATAGAAATTGAATCCGCAGGTATTGTTCCATTAACAGGAGTCATTGAAATCGTATACGGTTCCCCGGGAATTAACCTAACCTGAACAGAATCTCTTCGAATACCACCTATTTCCGCAACAATCCATGCAAAACCTGTCGTAGTACCGACAATGTATGTATCAGAGAAATAGCCGTCGGTGGTTGTTACTACACCAGTTCTAACGATTCCGAATGAATCCTCTGGATTTATATGAAGTCGAACAACAGTATTGTCTGCGATATAAGCGCCTTCAGTATTATAAACATAACCATAAACCTCTGCCTCCGAAACGCCGTCAGCAGTGAGTTCGCTATTCTTAACATTAATCGTTACTTCTCCCACATTTGCTGGGCTAAGAGTTATCCGTGCAAAACCGACAATTTCAGGCGTTACACCCGAGTATTTTGCTTCTACAATTGCTATACCGGGATTAGTGCCTGCAGTAAACATAGCTTCAATGTAACCGCTCGTATCCGCTGTAGTGTATGTTCGATCGAAATCTGGAGCGATTGCTCCCAGTGAAGTTACAAAGTTTATTAAATAGTTATCTTCAACAGGATGCCCATGAGCATCCTCAACATATATCTTAATTGTTGTCGTATCAAAGCCATTTGCAGTCAGATTATCATTTTCTGGAACAAGAGTAATTATTCCAGGTGGTCCCGATCTCATAAAAATAATACCCGTGTCTACTATTGCACCAGCAGAAGCAACAATATATGCAGTATCTCCGGCATTTGTCCCACTTGTTAATGTAACTTCAGCCCAACCGTCCACTGTAGTTTCGACGATGGGCATAATCCTTCCTATATTTGTTGAGAAATAAATAGGAGTTCCATCAGAAACTGGATTCATCGAGGCGTTCTGTGCATAAACTTTAATTCTTGATTGTGAAACGCCATTCGCAACAAGTGAAATCGAGTCAGGAAATACAGTAATCATTGCCACATCCTGCGGGATAAGATAAATATATTCTCTACCAGTAACAATGCATGTGGCGATAATTGTGTCCAAACCTACAGTGCTTCCTGCAGTATATTCACATATTATCGTATCTCCTGTGAACCCAGTTGTTGGTATTACTACACCACTAAATGACTTAATTTCAACTGACTGTGCAGGATCGACTAAATTATCGAATTCATCTAACACAACAACTGTTACTCGCGATTTAACGATTATATCTCCAGCATAGAGAGTTTCGGGAACGGCATTTATTTCTATTCGGAAAGGATCTCCTGATGTAAATGAAACATTGGTTTCAGCCTCGAGCGTATCTAAAGTTCCGTTATATACAGCTTTAACAATAGCTTGACCTTTTCTTGTAGGAGCTATGAGCGTAGTTCGTGCAGTTCCATTATCATCCGTCCAAGCAATAGTATCTATTTCACCATAAGGACTGTCAGCTGTGTCAACAGAATGAAATATCACCGGCAAACCAGCACCCAAAGGATTACCGGATAAATCGATAAGTTTGGCAATAATTTCAACGGTAGAAACACCATCAGCAATCTGAGATTTCGGATTTGCTTGAAGCGTCATCAACTCTGGTTCGCGAGATATCAATTCTATTTCAGCTGTTTCATACGCATCCTCGCATTTAACGGATACTCTTGCCATTCCGGGATTGTTCCCAGAAGTAAATATTGCAAAAGCTTGACCAAGTGGTGTTGTAGTGAAACTTGAGGGATTAATTATACCAATATTTGTCGGTTGAAGTCCGAATTCAACAGTTTTCCCGGCGCCTATCGAATTCCCAAATCGATCCGTAATATCAGCGGTGATGTCCGATGTGCTGACTCCATCAGCGGAAAGAATCGTATCGCTAAGTGTTATTGTTATTGTGTTAGGTTCTCCAGGGAGAAGTGTCAACTCATCAAATCCACAAAATGTATCTACACAAGCCTGAATTCGAACTCTTCCTATCTTCAGATAACCGTAAAACAATACAGTTGCCAAACCATCAACCGTTGTACGCATCGTGGGACGCACCTCACCTAAAGTATCACCCGTAATTGAATCCGGTAATACGGTAAAAACAACCGGTGTGCCATCTGAAGCGGGATTATCCGCTGAATCTTTTACTGTTACAGTAACCTCGATTGAAGAAACACCATCCGCTATTAATTCTTTGGGTTCTGCAATTACAACCTCTACCAGAGAAGGATTAAGACTATTGAAGGGAACCTGAGCAGTAGCTCTCGCCGAACCGGAAGAGACAGTTACCCGAGCTATTCCAACATCGGTGCTGCTTGTTAATATAGAATATGCTTCTCCTACAGAATTTGTCGAGGATCCCACAGGATGGAAGGAACCAGAATTGGTTTCAAATGTTACATCGATTCCCGAACCCACGTGATTGTAATATCTATCATAAATAGTTGCAATAACGTCAGCTTCGGATCCACCATCGGCAGGTAGCTCTGTTGGGTTAATAACTAACTCGATAGAATCAGGATCACTTGGCTCAAGCGTAACTCTGACGGAATCTCTTATAGAATCGTTTACAAATGCCACAACCCAGACATCACCGGCGAGAGTACCGGGGAAGTAATCCGCTTCGAAATTGCCTGCTTCAGCTCCTTCAAGAGTATATGTAGCTGATGGAGAGACAAAACCATTTTCCGTTGCATCCGCACCTGCACCAACGACATTAAATTGAATTCTTGTTCTATCTACAATCTTAACTCCAGAATCGTTGAAAACAGAGCCGGTAACTTTAGTTTCAGCTCCACCAACAGTTAATACATCTTCTGCAACGTAAACCCTTATCACTGCGACATCAACAGGATTTAAATTGATTAGAACTCTACCACTACCTGTGGCATCATCTACAGTACAAGTTGCCAGAATCCAGGCTTCGCCGGATTCACTTCCTGCATAGAATATGGTGCGGAAAGATCCTAAACTATCAGTATATGCCCTTTCATCCACATCGCCTATTGTCTCTGCAGTGAAATTAACTTCGAATCCTACACCCAGCGGATTTCCAAACTCATCGTAGACAGTTCCTGTGATAACAGATGTAGTTGCGCCATTGGCAGGCAAATCTGGTGGATTAGCTACCATCACGATATACGAAGGATATCCGGGTTCTAAAATAACCATAACAGATCCAACAACTCCAAATCCTGCATCGGCTTTTATAAATGTTGTACCTGGAGTTTCTGGGGAATAAAATGTAGTAATTGCTTCCCCACTAACAGTTGTCGATGACGTAGGAATTACATAACCTAATGTCGTTGAGAATAATACTGGAGATCCATCCGGTACAATTCCACCAAAGCTGTCAAGAACTGTAGCAGTAATTCTTGTTGAAGATGTCCCATCAGCTTTCAATGTTCTATCATCTGATGTTACAATAATCATAGCAGCTGTAAGAGGAGAGAAATATACAACTCCTCTAGCCTCAGCATCTGGAGCAGCGGGATTTCCAATATACGCTCTAATAATTGCATCACCAATAGTTTCTGAACTTGTTAAAATAACCTCTGCTCGACCGTTAGAATCAGTGTATTCATACGAATAATTGAAGCTTCCGAAATCAGTCTCGAAATAAACTTTTTGTCCTCTTCCAATCGGATTCATTAAATCATCTAAAACCTGAGCCACAACTATAGATTGTGACTCCCCATCGGCCGGAATAGTGTCCGGCGCAGCATCCAGCGCAATGATCGATGGGGAGCCTGAGGTAAACTCCACCTCCGCGCTGTCGATGTGGCCTACAGCCTCTGCAAATACCCAGAATATCCCTATGTTTGTTGATGAAGTGAGAGTTGCTCTGGCAATACCGGAAGCGTCAGTAGTCGAAAAAGGTGTAATAACTGCATCTGTATCACTAACACTGAAATTGACAATAGTACCCTCAGGAACATTACCTCCAGAACTGTTCTTAACCGTCGCAGTTACTAATGCTTCACTTGTGCCGTCAGCCACAATCTCATTAGGATCAACTTGAAGTATGATATAAGCCACATCCGAGGTTACAAACCATACATTAACCTCGCCAAAACCGTCTTCGCATATCGCGGAAACGGTAGAAATTCCTATTATATAGCTGCTTTTAAGGGATGCAATAAATGCTCCTGTGCTATCTGTGAGGACATTACTCTGAATATCACCATTTGTACCCGAAAGAGTAACAGGTATACCATCTGGTAGTAAGTAACCATAAACATCTCTGCATACACCAGTAATCACTGAACGCGAATATTCATCCGCAGCAATTGTCTCCGGAAGCGCTGTCATTTCTATGCTTCTGCATCTTCCTCCCATAAACTTGACATATTGCGTATCTACTAACGATCCACATGAAGCCTCTAAGGTATCAACTCCAATTGTTGATGCTGGCTTTAGTATACCTTCAGCTTTACCGTTAACTGTTGTTGCAGAAAGAGGATCGACATTTCCTATAACAGAACTGAAATTAACCACAGTGCCATCAGCAATTTTATTTCTAAATGAATCGTAAACGCTAACTTCCAACTTGATTCCATCGACTTCGCTGAGTCTTAAGTAGTTCCTTTCAACTGTAAAGTTCATTATGAATGGTTGCGGTCCATACAGAATGAGATCTTTTTCAGCACTTTTGCCACCGCTATTCGCAATAACTTTTCCAATTCCTAGTTCAGTACCAGCTATAAACTGAGTTGCAGCAGTTCCAGTTGAATCGGTAAGTGAAACACCGGGTGTTACGACTCC
>JAUXEQ010000261.1 GCA_030620455.1 bacterium
ATTTGCATATCTGCTTTTTCATGCATAACCTGCGCTACATCTACGTATTCTTTCGATAGTGCATCGATGCAGTTCTCAAGTGATTCTTTCGATTTGGATACAAAGCTTTGTGTTCGAATGGATACAATTAACGCATCTAAAGGAACATTAATTACTTTGTTCGAAACGAGTTCTAAAAGCATCGGCAGACTCTCGCCTGTCAGCGCAGATATCTTTGGTGAGTTAGAAAATCTTTTCAAAATTTCATCAGATATTTCTAAATCCGCCTTATTTATTACAACTAAGGAATTTTGATGCTCAGGTATCGAAACTGGCAATTGGACACTGGAATCTATTAACCAAAGTAAAAGGTCTGCATTCTCGATTGCGGTTTGTGCACGCTTAATACCCTCATTCTCAATTGGATGCTCCGACTTCCTTAATCCCGCTGTGTCCAGCAATTTTACTGGTACTCCCTCTAACTCGACAGTAGCTTCAATTATATCTCTTGTTGTTCCGGGATGCGGTGTAACAATTGCTCGCTCTGAGCCTATTATCCTATTGAATAGAGTGGATTTGCCTACATTGGGAGGACCAGCAATTGCGATCGTTAGACCAGTTGTCAATGCCTGAGAGTTCCTCGCTCGACACATAAAATCATCTAAATAATCGTAGATTTTGCGTAATTCATTCAACCATTCTTTTACATCGACATGGGTTATTACATCCTCAGGGAATTCTAATACTGCAGTTATCTCGACCAATATTTCCCGAATTTTTTCATAGATACTTTTCAGTTCTCTATTAACCGAAGTAATCCTTTTCACAGCAGAGATCGATCTAAGAGTTCGAGCTTCTATAACCGCAGAAACTGATTCCGCATCGAGGAGATCCATCTTGCCGTTTAGCAATCCTCGCATTGTAAATTCCCCAGGATGTGCAAGGCGTGCTCCTTTTGAAATCATAAATTTTACTAAAGTCTCGACAAGCAAGGGGTTGCCGTGAACAAACAGTTCTACCATATCCTCACCTGTATAGCTTTTCGGTGCTCGATAAATTATTATGACAGCTTTATCAGCAATTAGATGTGAGTTATACTCGATGTTAAATTTGGTAACTTGCGCTGTGTTTGCTTCTAAACAGCTTATGTTCAGCATCAAGTATCTTCGAGTGAATTCAATGGAATTAAGACCGCTTATACGAATGCCAGCAATAGCACTGCGACCTTTGGCGGTGGTTGGTGCAACAATTATATCATGGGAAATTATTTCTGCAAAGTTTTCTGATTGCCCTAACATTATTGAAATTATTTTCCAATAGGCTCAGTTGTGGAAAGTCCGGGAAGTCCTTGCCACTGACTCTCTACCCAAAGCATGTGAGCTATCGATAGTATATTAAACATTGTCCAATAGATCACAAGACCGGCTGGCAATCTGTAAAAGAAAAAGAAGAAAATTAACGGCATTATGTAAACCATGGCTTTCTGTTTGGGATCAGTAACTGAAATTTTTTGCTGGATAAACATTGTTACTGACATAATTATAGGCCATACTAAATATGGATCACCCTGTGATAAGTCCTTCACCCATAGAAAACTTTGGGCTCTGAAAAGAAATCCACCTGCCAAAGCTCTGTATAGTGCAAAGAACACAGGCATCTGAATAACTAACGGTAAACACGAAGACATTGGACTTACGCCGTGCTTTTTGTAAAGTTTCATTATCTCCATTTGCGATTGCTGAGGTTTATCGCGAAGTCTCTCCTGTATTGATCGTACTTGTGGTTGTATTTCCTTCATCTTGCGCATGCTGTAAAGCTGTTTGTGGGCAATCGGTAAGAATACAACTTTCATTAGAATGGAGAAGATAATAATCACAATACCCCAATTACCGATTATCTTAAATAGAAATTTAAACAACCAAAGTAATCCCTTGGTAATAGGAGAAAGCCACCACCACCCAAGGTCGACAAGCTTGTCCAATTGGCGACCGTAATTCTTCAGGATGAAGTAATCCCTTGGACCGGTATAAATTATGTATGACAAAGTAGCACTTGGAGTGGAGATCCTGTTGTACAAGCCAATCTTAGCGATGGGAATTTCTAGTTGCTTTTGCTGAAGTGTATCCATAATCCATGCAAATTTCCCTCTAACACCTTGGGAACCAAATTCAGTCTCAGACATTATCGTTGTATTGAAATATTTTGTTCCCGTTCCTATCCAATCTGCAACGCCATCCAATGAGAAGTCGGGTTGCTTTTTCTTAGGCTTTTCTCGAGTAATATCCTTACCTATTCGGTATCTAGCAGAGATTTCCCTTATATCCCATGAGGCATTCTTTTCAAACGGTCTTAATCCTCCAGCCCACCAAAATAATACTTCATCGAGCAGCTTTTATGAATCAGGATTAGAAACGAAAACTGAGTGTCTAATATGATACTTTCCATACTCGAATTCATAACGTCTCTGAATCATAATCCCGTTGTCAAGAATGCCAACCATAGTAATAGCATCCCTTGCGTTATCCTCATCGATCTCGAGAAACTCCTTGTCGACGATAAAATGAACTCCTTTAGTAGAGAAGTGCTGCTCGTTAACTACAACTTCTATATAAGAGTTCGAGCTGTCCAATAGACCTGGAGCCATCTCGATTAAATCTCCTTTGTAGTCGAACAAATCATTAAGTTTAATTGACTTTATGTCGGCACCTATTGTTGTTAGCTTTACGGTAAGTTTATCTGTTTTAACTGTAATAATTTTCTCAGGAGCTGCGGGAATGGAATCCTTCTCTGCTTGGGATGTTTCCACATGAACTATCGAGTCAGTTTTGGAGACATGCAAAGCTCGGTCTGTCAGAGTATCCGATAAAGTATCCAAAATTTTCGCCGAGCTATCCGTTGATGTGACAAGTGAGTCTGTTTCTGTGATTTCGGGAACGGAAGTTTCCTTTTTCAGTACCCATTTTTGGTAAATAGGCGTTAGAATTAGTATTATTGCTACTAAAACAATTCCAATTATCATTC
>JAUXEQ010000226.1 GCA_030620455.1 bacterium
ATTTAAACAATCCGTTTCGCTCTGGGATAACTACGACACCGACTATCGAGTTATGGTCGAGTATGCAAAGTTAAAGAAAATACCTGTAATAGCTGGTAATATTCCGCGTCGATTAGCAAAACTTGTCAGTTTAGATGGAATTTCTGCGTGGGATAAACTTTCCAAAACAGAAAAACAGTATCTCCCAAGAGAAACGTTTTTTAAAAATGATCGATATAGAGAGCTTTTTGAAATGACAATGAAAGATAATCCCATGATGAAAAGAATGCCTGATGTATCTATGGATAACCTATATCATGCTCAATGTGTTAAGGATGAAAAGATGGCAGAGTCGATTGTAAATTTCCTGAAGAAAAGCCCAGACTACAAAGTGTTCGTAATAAATGGTTCCTTTCACAGTGATTATCATCTTGGCACAGTGCAAAAGCTTAAACTTCGAATGCCTGAATTAAAAATCGTCACGATATCCGCTATACCTGTGGACAATATTTCTGAAATAAATCTTAAAGAATATTCAGAAAAAGCCGATTTTATTATCTTCACTCAAAAAAATTCTTCAGAAAGCTATTAAAAAATTAAATAATTGCTCCTTTTTAGAAAACGATCATAAATTCAAATCGATAATGGACATAACTAATGAATTATTCAAAAATAATACTTTCACTCATATTATTTATAAGTTGTTCTTATGGACAATACGATATTTTCGAGAGTTCCGGAGATAAAATTCCAGATATCGACTCACTAATTAGTATTATATCCCAATACGATGTTATCTTTCTCGGTGTTGAAAATTTTGATTCAATAAGCAATGTTCTCGATTATGAAATTTTCGATGCTCTAACAGAGAAAAACAAGGATATTGCCTTGTCCCTCGATATACTTGAAGCTGACAACCAAGGGATTGTTAATGATTTTTTAGATGGAAAAATTAGTGGACAGGAATTACATGTCTCTTCTAATATTGATATAAATATCATTCAGGTTTTCTTACCACTAATCAAACTTGCCAAAAACAAAGGATTACCTATCATAGCCGCTAATATACCTAATAGATTTTGCAGGATAGTCGCGCACTTTGGAATAGAGAAGTTAGGTTCATTGTCTGAACAGGAACAAAAAAATCTCCCCCAACAAACATTTTTTTTCAACGATCGGTATAAAGAACTATTCAAAGAAAGACTCCAAGAACAAAAGACACATTTAGAAAAACAGGATGAGAACATTAATAATCTATACCAGTCACATTGTCTCGCAGATGAGAAAATGGCAGAATCGATTTCCAATTTCTTGTTTCAGAATCCAGGATATAAAGTTTTTATGATAAATAATTCTTTTCATTCTGATTACAGACTTGGGATCGTTCAAAAGCTTAATATCCGATCCCCTATGCTGCGAATTGTGACGATAAAAAATTTTCCAGTGCCAAAAATGGCAAAAATTGATTATAATCAGTTGCTTGATAAATCGGATTTTCTTATTCTAACTTTCCAATAAGAAAATTAATTTAAGAAGTCCAAATAGGAGGTTTGGATGAATCGATGTTTTCCATTGATATTACTACTTTTGAGTTTGACATTAGCGAGGGAATGGAGCTTGAATATTGAAATCGCTAAGGAAACCAAATTCGAGCTTGGGATCGGCATGCAACCCAATGCAACCGATGGCTTCAATCCAAAAGTTGATTATGCAGCACCACCAATTTTGCCTACTGGAATATTTCCTTATTTCCCTCTTGAAGACAACAAATATTCATACCTCAAATCACTTTGGCGGGATATTCGAGCCGAGATGGACTCAGCAAAATGGTCTCTTGTAATTTTTAGAGGTACAAGCGGAGTGAAGATAACCTGGGCTTCAGATTCGTTACCTCGAGGTTTGTTTACGATTCAAAACGAAAACATGGAAGAACTTAATGGCTTATACATAACTGATGAGGATGATACACTCATCGAAATAAAATACTACAAAACTGAGTCAATGGAACTAGAACCTGAAGGCATAAAATTCAAACTTGACACTCCAGCGCAGGTTAAAGTAATAATCGCCACACAAAACGGAAAAGTGGCAGATATTCTTGAATTGGGATATTTAGAAAATGGAATACATCGCATTCAATGGGATTCCAGTGAAAACACAGAAATAACTTTCTTCTATGCAGTCATTGCAGACGGTATCCAAGTTGCGGAAGGCACCTTTTCTCCAGTAATGAATAAATAAGTTACTTTCATATTTTGCAGCTCAAAATCTTTGCATATGTGAAACAGATTTATATTTCTTTAATTTAATAAGCAGTTTTAAGTAATAAACTCGGAGGTTAGATATGAATAATCGGGTAACTTTTAATGTTGTGATTTCCATATTAACCTTAGGTATTCTTCTATTATACGGATGCGCTGATAACAATGGCGATAACCACAAACCCGATAAATCATACAGATTGAAAATGCAACTTACCGAAAACTCGAGTTCTTTAATTCCGACGCTTGACGAATCGATCGATACGACATCATGGATAGATGTCATTCGACTTAATCCGGATGCAACACCAGCGGAGTCAGTTTTAATAATAATCGACAGCGATTCTATGAAGGATTTAATTTATGCGTCCATAGATTCAGCTCGATTCGAGCTTGGTGAATTGGAATTTAATCCTACCGATCCCATTGATTTCAAGATGGTGGCAGGAAAAGATTCATTCTTTTCAACATTCCTCACTCCACCTACAGAAGAAGTTATAATAACTCGTCCAGAAGATGAAGAAACCCTTATCGCAGGTGAATCATTTGAAATACATTGGATGTATTCCGGTGACGCTCCCACTGTAACCACAATCATGATTGTCAAACCAGAGATTCCACCAATTGATTTAAAAATGGATATTCCGGGAACGACCAAAACATATTTGGTAGCAGATACTCTTACAGCAGGTCATGCTAACTCTTACTTAATAATTTTTGTTGTAGCCCATGAAACTACAGCTTTATCAGAAGATTATCTCGATATGTTTGTCGATATTCGAGTGAGTGATTTACTTCATTGCTTCCTTGGTAGCGATGATACAACAACAATCAACGAAGTAACAGTTACAGGTCCGGGAACTACTCCCACAATTTCATGGATACCAGACGCTACTATTGCGGATTATATGATTGTCTACGAAACCGCGACAATAGATTCTATGTGGTATATTATCGGATATTTCAATAGCCCAGTTGTATACGGAACAGTTCCCTTTGGTGCTTTGGATTTTTTAGAAAAGCGAAATTTAGTTGAGGATATCTCTTATTCCTTTATCGTACATTTTACAAACGGTCTATCTGATAAAGTAGAATACACACCATAAACCTAATTATATAAGTTAATAACGAGGGAATTTAGATGAAAATCGCTTCTAACCTCACACTCGTTCAAGTGTTGCGTTTATCTTGCCAGATTTGTGCCTTAATTCTTGTGTTCTAACGTATTCC
>JAUXEQ010000046.1 GCA_030620455.1 bacterium
AGGTTAACCGAATCTGAAGCGTCATATATTGTGATTTTAGTCGAAAGAACATAAAGATATCTACCTATGGTTTCGCCGTATGTTCCATGGCTCATTCGATCTAAAACACCTTCAATGGAAATGCAATTTCCAAAAGATGTAAACAAAAGGACAACTAACAACACCCAAACATATATAATTTTTTCCCTCATATCGATTCCCCCTTTTTATTATACAAAAAATAAAATATTAGAATTATTATTTCAAAGATTTAATTAAATTATTTTTAGTAATTAAGAAGTCATTCTCTTTTTTATAAAGATTTAAATAACTCTACATTGCAAGATTTTTTAGTAATTCTCGAATTTTAATCTACTTCGACAATATATATGTACCAATTGATTATCCTAATAGACACATTACACGATGCTAATGTTTTTTCTGATTTAATTTCATTTCAATCGAATCTTATCCAAAAGTCTGCATATATGTGGATACTATTCGATCAACTTCATATAGATTGCAGTGAATTATATTAATGTTAATATTGAACCTAACGAATATGTAATTGAACGATGACTTAAATACTGTATATTTTTCTTGTTACTTTTATAATATTCTATAAAATCCTGAGAAAGAAAGGAGTGGAAATGAGTATGGAACCCAATCCACCGAGTGAACGAACTGTCCGACTTAATAAATTGCATCAATTGTCTCAAATGGGCATAGATTCATATACTGCTCGAGCAAAATCGGATATGACCTTAGAAAGCCTTCTCGAAAAGTTTGTGGAGTTTGTCAAATCTAAAAAAACTATAACGGTTTGTGGTAGAGTTATCTCAAAGAGACTTCATGGAAAGAGCGCTTTTGCACACATTAAGGATGGTTCTGCATCCTTTCAAATATATGCTAAGCTCGACCTAATTGGTGAAGATAAGTATAACCTGTTTAAAAAAATGATCGATGTAGGAGATTTCTTGCAGATAACCGGCACGCTATTTAGAACTCGAACAGAAGAGGAAACTATTCTCGTCGAAGACCTGAAATTGCTTTCAAAAGCATTATTACCGCTCCCAGAAAAGTGGCATGGGTTAGTTGACGAAGATAAGCGAATTAGATATCGCTATCTCGATATGTTGATGGATTCCGAAGTTAAAGAGAGATTTATAATTCGATCAAAAATTACATCCACCATACGCAATTATTTAGATTCGCTGGGATATATAGAGGTCGAGACTCCAATATTGCAACGCCTATATGGCGGAGCTTTTGCTAAGCCATTTGAAACGCACCACAACGCTATGGACATGAAATTATATCTCAGAATAGCCACCGAACTATATTTGAAACGAGTAATTATAGGTGGAATAGACAAAGTTTATGAAATCGGTAAGGATTTTCGCAACGAGGGTATTGACAGGATGCATAATCCTGAGTTCACCATGATTGAGATTTATCAAGCATTCGCAGATTATAACGATATGATGGATTTGACAGAAAACCTTGTTAAATACATCGCTGATAAAACCACCGGAACTCTAAAAATAGATTATCAAGGAACTACAACTGAACTCACAAAACCATTCGCTAGAATTTCTTTTTGGGAAATTATTGAACAAAGAACTGGGAGAAATTTAAGGAATGCCTCGAGAGATCAATTAATAGCTTATCTTGATGAGCAACATATCGAATTTGACCCAAAGGCTTCTGATTACGTCCTTGTGGATGAAATATTCAAAGAGCGAGTGGAACGCACTCTTATTGAACCAACATTTATAATAGATTATCCATTAGAATTATCGCCTTTGGCAAAGAGAAAGTCGGGAACAAAGAGTATTGTTGAGAGATTCGAGTTTTTCTGGTATGGTTTCGAGATTGCCAACGCATTCACCGAGCTTAATGATCCAATCGATCAACGTGCACGTTTTGAAGAGCAAATGAAACTTCGAGCCAAAGGCAACTTAGAGGCACAGGTTATGGATGAGGATTTCCTCACTGCGATAGAGCATGGAATGCCACCAACAGCAGGTATGGGAATGGGCATTGACCGTATCGTTATGATACTAACTAATAGCTATTCCCTTAAAGATGTAATTTTGTTTCCATTACAAAGACCACTAAAATAGACTAAATTAGATTCCTCGAATAAAGTAGGGCAGGTTTATTCCTGCCCTTTTCTATTGAATAAAGTTATGAGAAAATAAATTATAGAATTAAGTTTTGTTATCGTTAGATGTTGGCAATGTAGGTGGCTGTTCTGAATCTATATCCGGTTTCGATTGAATTTGTTGTGGTGGAAACTGTTGTGTCGGTTTTTTATCTGTCTCAGGTTTCTTTTTTTTAAAAATTAATGCATAAATCAAACCACCTAATCCCATTATTACTGGAAAAGTTAACATACTTATTCCCAGGTGAATACCGAGATTAAATAACGGTGAGCTTGCAAATTCATATATCAACTCTAAAGTTTCAGGGGGTAGATTAAACGGTCCGGTTTCAAAGCTTTTATAGATAGCATCGAGCGCAGCTTCAGGTCTAATAATCATCATGAGTGTATTAAGTATAGTATAAAGTATAGATGACCAAATACCAGCAAATAATCCAGAAAGGAAACCGTTTCCCGAAGTTATTAAACCTATATCATTCCTAACAAGATGTGCAGCAAAGAATCCCCCTGCAATAAGCCATAAACAACAACAAGAATTGACAAAGGGGATTGTGGAAAGCAACGCTACAATACTACCAGCTATCAAAGCAGAAGATATATATTGCTTACTCACAATTACTCCTTTTCTTCAAAGTTTAAATTGCTATCAGCCCAAAGAGCGGGATCTAATTCAGGAAAGATATCATCCTGAAGTTCAATAAGTTCGAATTCTCGCCACATCCCACTGGAAGGTTGCCCACCACTTATAAGAATATCTGCGATTTTTTTTATTTCGTTAAATTTTTCCCAGTGAAATGAAACCCTATTTTCAGCATAATCCCTTGCAGACCATGTGCTTATTAAGAATTGCCAATCTGAGGATTCCAGCAGTAAAAGCTCTCTTCCAAGTTGTGAAAGAACCCTATGAAGCCCAACATCATTCCTTCTATCTTCAAACTTATTCGCAAATTCAACCATGATCTTTTCAGCTTCGTATATTTTTTCCCATGTCCATTCAGTCCAGCTATTAAGCCATATATAATGAAAACCACCTTGTCCCCACGAACCCTCAGGAAGTTCAACAACTTCACCTGGAGGAAATTTCTTCAAGAATTCCCAGCCACAAGACATTTCAAGAGTTTCGTTTTTAGCTATATTTTGGGCAACATTAAGAAGCCAATTAGGACCCTCAAACCACCAATGTCCAAATAGTTCTGTATCGAAAGGTGCCGTGATTATAGGAGGTTGATTAAGATTAGTAGCGTTTTCTTCGATTATCTCGGAACACAACTGCACAAAATGATATCCTTGTTCTGCAATAATATTAGGGATCCATTCCGGTCTATAAATATTTTTATCTGCAAGGTCAGCTTTAGCATCCGTAACTTGCCAGTATCTGTGTCCACCCGGGAAATGTTTTTTATGGAAATCCAAATAAGCTGGATTTCCGGGATAACCCCATTCACCGCTCCAAACCTGCAAACCGGATTTTGGATCGCGAACAAAGAATGGAGTTGCATATTTTCCGTTAGTAGAACTAGAAAGGTAAGGCTTATATGGCGATCGAGGCACTTCCTCGCGGGGAACATATTGGGACTCAAATTGCGCCCACAGTTTTTTCAAAGCTTCAAATCTATCTATATATACACCAATTGCCTTGCCACCTTTCAGCAAATGCGAATCCACAACAAAAAACCGAATATCCAAGTTATAAAGAAACTGTTCTATTCCTTTTCTTAGTCGTGGTGTCTTGTCGTTTCCCACAGGAGGTATCCATTCATATCCAGGTCTATATGCAGCTTCCGGAAGCCATATACCCTTTGGATCCACGCCGAAATGCCTTTTATGCACTTTCTTCGCAACCGCAATCTGCGCATAAATGGAATTATCTGTTCCTAAAAGTGGCAAGTAACCGTGTGTCGCAGCACATGTTATTATCTCGATAAACTCCATATCCTGCCACCGTCGGAATTCAGAAACTATATCGCCCTGAATTGACTCAAAAAACCTTAGCACATCCGTATAAAATTTTTTCCACATATTGGCAAGATTAAGTCTCTGAATATCGCTAATCTCATCGAAATATTTCCTATCATTTTCCGCAGAAGAAATCTTCATTCTCAGATACTCAGAAAATTGCTCAGAGAAAGAAGGATGAGACAGTTGTTCTAGTAAAACTGGGGATATCCCAATTGTGAATTTTAATGGTGTGCCTAACTGTTTAGATTTATGAAGATTCTGCAATAAGGGTATATATGTTTCCGCTGAGGCTTCGAAAATCCAGTCTGCACCATGAGGCCATCGACCATGGGAAAGAACAAATGGAAGATGTGAATGCAATACGAACTGCAAATAACCTGCCATATCATTTTACTCCCTTATTTATGCTTCCAAAACCGATTAGTATAACCAATTTCGAAATAATTTCAGTTTGAAAATAGTAACTTAATTTATAATGACAATATCTCTATTATAATTCCAATAAACAAAAAATATTAACTTCCAAAAATTGCAGTTCCAACTCGCAAAATAGTAGCACCATATTCGATTGCAATTTGCCAATCCTGAGTCATACCCATGGACAATTCAGGTAATTTAATTCCCTGCAAACTTAAATCATCTCGCAAAATCCTAAGTGCTCGAAAGCTCTTTTCAATAGGTTTTTGTTGGTGAGTAAACGGAGCCACAGTCATTAGACCCTTCAAATTTAGATTTTCGAAGTTGTCAATTATATGACGTACAAATTCAATACAATTACTGAGAGGTATTCCCTGCTTACTGCTTTCATCGCTTGTTTTAACTTCGATAAGAATGTCTTGAGTGATTGATTTAATCTTAGCACGAGAATTGAGAGCATCTGCAATTTTCATTGAATCAATGCTATGAATTAAAACGAACCTGCCAAGAATTTTGTTAATCTTATTTTTCTGCAATCGACCAATAAAATGCCATCTAATATCATCTGGCAGTTGTTCCATTTTAGGTAGCACCGATTGGACATAGTTTTCCCCGAAATCTCTCTGTCCTGCATTGTAAGCTTCTCTGATATCGATCACATTTGTATGTTTAGTCACGGCAACCAGCGTTATATCATCGACATTTCTACCTAACTTCAAGGCTGTTTCCGAGATTTTTTCCCTGAGAGTATCGATTTTGTATGAAATTGTATTCATATTAACTATTTAGTATCTCCGTCAATGAGTTCTTTAACTTGACCTAAACGATTACATAATTCTTCCGACATTTCTGCTTTCTCCAGGTTTCTTATAATATCGTTCGCTGCATATTTCAATTCTTGACGATTTAAGAGAGGATAAAGTGATAAAAGCAAAAGCAAGTTCTCGGGTTTGGACCGCCATTGAGGTTCCGAAATTAACTCCAAGCCAAATTTGAAAAGGTCCTCGGCAATTCTAATACACCTTTTCCGCTCGTCACCTAACAATAAGCATCCATCGAGTATAATTTTGATAGTATCATCGAATTTTTCTGCAATAACACTGTATTCTTTTAAACTTTTTAATGCTTCAAGAAGAAGAGTATAGAGTTCTGCGGTGTGTATATACAATTCTGGCGAACTAGTCAAATTAATCAAAAGACGTCTGATTTCTATTCCTCTTTTTGCATGCTCAACTGCCAATTGATATTTTCTTTGATGCAATTCAATTCGAGTCATTTCATGATAAGCATCAGAACAAAGAGCGTAAATCTCCAGAAAATTCGGATTGCTGGGGTTATTTTCTATGATATTTTCACAGAGCTGAGTACCCTCTTCAAGCCATACAATCGAGTTGTCAAATTTCTCTAATCTAGCCAATGATAGCCCACCAATTATTCTAGCCTTTGCTAAATATTCTGGTTCTATTTCAGCAAGATTCCAGAGATCAATTATTTCTACTACTTCTGTAGCGAGTTCAAGGGAATCCTTTGGGTTTCCGAGTCCGCTGCATATTTCAGATTTGATTAATTTCTGTTTGAGAGATAGTTTTCGCCATAATTTAGCCCTCCAGTGAAACATTTCTCCTAATTCTGGTAGAAGTTTTTCAAATCTTGTGGTATATTTTTGTGAGGCTTCGTATTCATCGAAATTAAGCAATAGTTTAGAATTATATAGCAAGGAATTGGCTAGGGTAATACCAATTGTTTCCACGCCTGGAATTCTCCAGTTATTTTCACATATATCTTGAACTCTTTTAAGCCAATTCAAAACCTCAATTTTTGAATATATCCACAATCGTTGTTCCATAATGAAAGAGAATATCTCAAATATTCGATTCATAATCGGAATTACTCTATATTCCGCACCACTAAGTAAACCAAATGCTAATTCTATCGCGTTTCTGGCATAATTCCAAGCTTTGTCATACTGCTCCATTCGGCAATGAATAGTACTCAAGTCTTTTAGAATTCGGATTTTTAGAAGAAGAGCTTCATCAGCCAATGCGGTTGACATCCCAAATGTAGAGATTGTAGCCTCGACAGCCCTGCTAAGTGTAACCTCAGATTGGGTTAGATCACCTAAATTAGCCTGAGCCATTCCTAAAATTCTGTTAGCTTCGGCTCTTAATAGTACCGCTGCTGGATTTCTTCCTCCACTATCTAAAACCATAGAGGAAAAAACGCGAAGAACGTATTCCGCAATTATTCTTGCAGATTGATTTCTTCCCGCAACAAGAAAGCACTTTGCTGAAATTAACAAATCGATAGTCTCATCATCATGTTGTCTCCAAAGCAATCTCATTCTTGCAAATTTTAGTAATTTCTCTCGATTAAATGTGGGTCTCATTATGTCGAGAAGAATGTATCGATTATACAATTTGAATTCCTTATGATTGCTATTTTCTGAAACTTCATCAGCTGCAAAAATTCCGTCGATAGCACTGCCCAAGTCCCATCTGGAAACAGCATTCCGAAGATACCAATACAACATAGGCATACCGGAATTAAAATCTGTATTCGCAAAAATTGTCAATCGATTCAACTCATCTCCATATGTCTCCTCATATCTGGTAATTCTGTTTAATATCGATAGAATCCATTTTTTTGCTCTGGAATGAATTAAAAATCTCCAGGGAATCCTGTCAGGCTTTTCAATTAAATCCACAAGAGCTGGTTCACTCAAAAAGAATTTAATACCCTCAGTACCACCAACAAGTTGCCGAATCACGTCCAAAGACGGTCTATGTGTGACAATTAAGGCTTCAAGAACCTTTAGAAGAGATTCATCCTTTTCTATAATTTTTTTAAATTTTATCACTCCTATAGGATAATCAATTGAAGTATAACATTGCTTGCGTTCTATTTTGCGTTGAGAAATCCGTTTCTCGATACCAAGTGAATAAAGATAAGCTTTCCTTTCAAGAAGTGATAATGGTTCTAACGGAATTATCTCGAGGGGAATACCACCAGTAGGATAAGAATTCTTCATTGTAGTAATAAATAAGGTTAAACTGCTGTATGCCTTAACACTTAGAATATTAAAATATGTTGCTGGATTAAGATCTATATCATCCACCATAAGAACTAATCCTCGCATACCGATATTTCTAAGAGCTTGATCAATATCTACACCGAATACTTCCCAAAGGTTCCATGCAAGCTCTTGAGGTGATTTTGCGAGGAACTTATTACCCCAATTACTACCCCAGATTTTTCTGAAAACATCAACACCATGCTCAACCAGAATTCTTCGCAATTCATACTCGCCTTTGGGCTTTTCTAAAAAATGTAAATATTTTACACTTGTCGAATATGTAGTATACCTTTCAAATTTTTCACCTCTCAGATGAGCAATTCTCCCTAATACAAATTCCGTAAGAGGAAGAATAGCTCTCCATCTGTTTATCATACGTGAGTATAGAGCATCGATTGCTTTATCCCATTGAGACATGGCAGGATTACTTATTCTAAGAATAATTACAGGAACATCAACTCTGTCGCGCCAGCGATAATTCAAATATTGTAAGAACCAACTTTTCCCAACGCCTTCTTCTCCAATAACTTGAATGATAGGAAGAGTTACACCACGATGAGTGCTATCCAAAATTTTCTCTACAATCTCAGCCTGCTCTCTGCGACCAACAAAGCGCGAAACCCATCCTGGATCGGGATATGCAATTTCTGGAAAAGCCATCGATTTTGCCTTTCATTGTGGACTTACATCAAAGGATAATCACTTACGATTTCACCTCATATTTTATAATTTATGTGGATAAAGCTTAAATTCAATAAGATAATGAATAACTGACAGTTTTTATCAAATATCAGTGATAATGAAATATGATTGAATGCACATCAAATTAAGAAATTCATAGTTCCCCAGAAAATCTGAGTTTATTAAATACGAAACCAGATAAAAGCTTTGGATAGAAATCTGTGGATTTCTGTGGCATTCTTTCTCCGATGTCGGCAATTTTTTTTACTTCTTCAATTTTTGTGGGGTTTACAAAGAAAATTCCAATCACAGATTCATCGTTCTTAAGATAATTGAAACCTTCTTCCTTATACCGAATGTAGTATAAATTACGCTTTTCTTCCAAAGCCTTCGCATCGATTCCCAAGATATCTTCAAGCAAAAGTTTATGAAGAATAGAGACATCGAGTCGCTTCCATTGTGCGGAAATATCTTCGGTTATAGCTATATCCATTATGGATTCATCTATTAACGATAGAATATAGATAGAATTTACTTTTTTAGGCATAAATACAAAAGCATGTTTTCCTTGTTGACCCATTTCCTTCATCTTAAGAATTGTGCTTTCAAATATTTCTTTTTTTCTAACTTCATTACCCCATTCAAACTCAGCAATCTCAAAGCATTTTGAAGCTTTTTTAAGGAAAGAATTGAGATTAAAGTTCTCTATACTATGTACAACACGGTGAGTAGGAAGTACAACCAAACCGGGATTTTCCATTGAAACAAATGTCATCATTCGGTTACGAAATGTCTCC
>JAUXEQ010000159.1 GCA_030620455.1 bacterium
AAATTGATAACGCAAAGATCTGATGTGCCAATCGAATCCTCTCGAGCGAATGCAATCCATTTATCATCTGGTGACCATGCAGGATAGAAATCGTTACACCTGCCTTTTGTTAATTGATTTCTCTGAGATGTAGAAAGATCCATAACCCATATATGCCATTTTCTTTCGACATAATCTGAAAATGCTACTTTCTTTTCTTGAGAGTTCCAGACTGGAAGAATACCAGTAGTCAGAAACTTTTCTGTGTTTTTGCTTAGATTTCGAATGTAAATTTTAAATTTCTCGGGCGGTATTCTTCTTGGTGGAATGATATAAAATGACCACCATGCAGGATCGATGAAATCTCCTCTATTATAAAGAACCCGAGAACCATCATTGGAGATTTGACCTGCAAAGCACATTTTATCTTCTCTAGATAATAACATTTTTGGCTCATCTGAGCTTAGCGAAAGTTTCCAAATAGAAATCTTACCTTCACGATTAGAATCGAAAAGAATCCATTGACCGTCTTTACTCCATACCGGATGAAAATCAATGAAATTGCCGCGTGTAAGTTTTGAATATGCTAGCCTTTGTCCAACTCTAACTACAAGTTCAGTATTGATGTAATTTTTTTCCATTGAAGAAATTAAGAACGAGGAGCCTAATACGTTGGGAGAAAAATCATCCTTCGAGCGAGAAATAACATATTCATATACGTAACTCGCTGAACCTGAACCGATATCCTGTGATATTGTGGGACATGTGCTAAATAGAATTAAAATTGTAAGTAAATATTTAGAGTAATTCATGTTTACTCTCCTAAATTAAAGTTCAATTCACCCTTATTTATTTCAAAATACTCATATGCCTTCTTAGTTGCAATTCTTCCTCGAAGAGTTATTTGAAGAAATCCTTTTTTAATGAGAAATGGTTCATGAATTTCCTCAATAGTTCCTATATCTTCATCAACCGCCATCGATAATGTTTTGAGACCGACTGGTCCTCCATTGAATTTTTCAATTATTGCGGTTAGTAGTCTTTTATCCATTTCAACCAAACCTTGCTTATCTATTTCAAGAATCCGAAGAGTCTTTTCGACAGATTTGAAAGTAATATTAGATTGTCCGTCAACCTGAGCAAAATCACGAACTCGTCTGAGAATTCTGTTAGCAATTCTTGGTGTGCCGCGGGTTCTCTTAGCAATCTCAAAGGATGCAGTTTCTTCAATATCGATTCCGATAATTCCTGAGGTTCTTTGGATAATCGATGATAGCTCCTCGATTGTGTAATAATCAATCCTCTCGATTATGCCGAATCTGGAACGTAATGGTGCTGAAATAAGACCAGTTCTTGTTGTAGAACCCACCAGAGTGAAATGTTCCAAATTGATCCTCATAGCACGAGCGTTTGGACCTTTATCAAGAATAATGTCAATGGCAAAATCTTCCATTGCTGAGTATAAAAATTCTTCCACATTACTGTGGAGCCTATGTATTTCATCGATAAAGAGTACATCCCCTTTTTTCAGCGATGTAAGAATTCCAACAAGATCTGCTGGCCTATCTAATACTGGACCTGATGTCACGCGAATTTCCACTGCCATTTCTTTTGCGATGATGTTAGCTAATGTCGTTTTTCCAAGACCGGGAGGTCCAAAGAACATTATGTGATCTACAGGTTCACCTCTTTCACAAGCAGCAGATAGATAAACAGATAATTTATACTTTATTTTTTCTTGACCTACAAATTCAGAAAGTTTCTGTGGACGTACACTATTTTCGAATTGTTTCTCAGAGAAAATTGGTTTTGGTGAAGTTATTTTAACACTATTTTCCATAAATCAAAATCTAATTCAAGTATGTGATATTCTCGATTATTCTCATATTGTGTAAAAAATATTATAGGCTTAGTTTGATTGTTTTAACATATTTCCTAACCTATCTTATTTAAATTTTTGCTTTATAAGATAATATGTGAACAATAAATTCAAAGTATTAAGTGATTTATTATCATTTGAAGTTTATGAAAGCTTCGATTACTCATAGATAATCATATGCAAAAGGTCATAATTACTGATATAAACAGAAAAAGCAACTTCAAATAAAACCTTATAATAATCGGGGCGCCCAGATTTGAACTGGGGACCCCTAGCCCCCCATGCTAGTGCGCTACCAAACTGCGCCACGCCCCGATTTTAGTTATTTAGATAATCCTAATTCTCTATAAAAACAAGAATTTTCAAAATTCAATTCGAAGATTATTATTCAACTTTATTATCCACAATATCTTCAATAGGATATTAGTAATACATCTTCTCTATAATATAAATTGAAAATCAATTGGGAAATCTACACTTTCCTCATCCTTGCAGAAAGTATTCC
Organism: bacterium; assembly: GCA_030620455.1. GTDB lineage: Bacteria > UBP14 > UBA6098 > B30-G16 > B30-G16 > JAUWMV01. The sequence goes on from JAUXEQ010000159.1 coordinate 2,364, forward strand.
CATCTGATTTCTATATTTAGCCACAGTTCTTCGAGCAATGTTTATTCCCATCGTCTTCAGCGCAGAACTTATCTGGTCATCAGAAAGTGGGGAGTTCTTATCCTCATTTTTTATCATCTGACGAATCTTTTCCTTAACGTAATCAGGCGTTACTTGATCACCGTTATCGGAATTCAAACCTGTTGTGAAGAATTTTCTTAACGGAAAAGTTCCGAATGGAGTTAAGACGAATTTACCTCGTACAGCTCTAGATATTGTTGCTGGATGAACTCCTACTTCTATAGCAATCTTTTCCATTGTTAATGGTTTGAAATTAAGCGGACCGTTTTCAAAAAAATCCTTTTGAGTATTTAATAATGCAATCATAGTTTTCTTAAGAGTCGCCTTTCGTTGCTGAAGTGCATCGATCCACCAGCGTGCAGATTCAAGCTTTTTTAACAAAAAGGATTTGGTTCTATCAGGAAGGTCATTCGCTTGTTTTAACAATCTTTGGTAGTTTTTGTTTATCGAAAGATCAGGTATTCCTCTGTCGTTGTAAATAATACACCATTCATTGTCTTTATCCTTGTAAACTGAAATATCCGGTTCAATTTGCATTGCGAGAAGACCTCTACCCTCAGATGGCATGAAAGAAAGATGTGAGAGAATTTCTTTAGCTTCCAAGATTTGCTCCTCATTTACTTCTAATAATTCTGCTAAATTATGCATACTTTGGGTCTTAAGTTGATCGAAATAATCATCGATAATCCTATATGCAACCGTATTTTTTAAATCCATATCTTCAAGTTGTATTAACAAGCATTCTCGAAGATCTCTCGCTCCTATTCCTGAAGGAGAAAGAGATTGTACAACCTTCAAAGCTTTTTTAATTTCATCTAATGAATAGTTTATATTATTTTTTTTCATTTCGTCTTGAATTTGCTCTAAAGAAAGAGGAAGAAATCCGTTCTCATCCAAATTTCCAATGATAAATTCACCGATTTTTTTGGTGGTCGGATCAGAAATTTCATAGGATAATTGTTGTATAAGACTTTCAAAAGGTGTTTGTTGATAATGTGCTATTAATAAAGGATCAAATACATTAACGTTATCCTTGTAATCTAAGTTGGTAGAATACATTGCTAAACCATCGTATAGCTTTTTCCAACTGTTTAGTTCCTCATCAACCTTAACACTATCGATGAAACTATCATCTGAAGTTTCTAACATAGGATTCTCCATAAGCTCATTTTGCAGTTGAGCCACAAGCTCAAGTTTTGGCAGCATAAGCAACTTGAGAGTATGAATTAGCTTAGGCGTTAGTATTTGCCTTAACTCTTGTCTTTGTTGTAGTGTATATTCTGGCATTTAACTTCCCTGTTGAAACTAAATAGATAAATGCTCCATTTTCAAGTTTTATTTCTTTTGCAAAAACATTCTACTAAGTATAATATTTCCTATATAAAGGAGGAAAAAATGAAAAAAGTTCAATTATTATTTTCACTATTGTTAATTTTATTTCTATTTGGGGGATGCTCCGACAACGGAACAAACAACGATCACCAACATGAAAACCGACCACCAGAAATTAATATAGAAACTCCCTCAGATGGAGATACACTAATAAATTTTCCAATATTAATTTCTGTCTCTGCATCAGATCCGGATACTGATGATATTGTGGTCATGATTTATGCTGACGGTGAAATTCTTGCTACACTCGACTCTGAGCCGTATTCGACATCTTGGATTGGAACAATGGAAAGCGGAGAAAAAATTATCAAGGCATGTGTCAGTGATGATAGTTTAATTACATGCGATTCTATCAAGGTATATGTATCTGAACGTGAAGGTGATTTCAGCTTGCGGTTGGATGCAAACAGTTCTAAAGCAGTTTTAATCGTTTGGGATAAATTGAGTGATTTCTGGCGGTATATAGTTTTTATGAATGAAGGAACAGACGTTGATACCACAGATACAATAATCGACACATTACTTAGTGTTAATGATACCGCGATCTTTGTATCTTCCTTAAATCCATTAACAACACATTCTTTTCTTGTGATAGGCGTACCTTATATGGGCAAGAAACTTTTAAGTAATGTATTAACGGTGACGACTGAGGAAGTTGCATCAACTCACGACGATCATGCGGAACTTATCAGAATTCCAACAGGATCTTTCGATCGTGGTGACACTTGGGGTGAAGGTG
>JAUXEQ010000287.1 GCA_030620455.1 bacterium
TCGGATAAACTAGAAAAATTAAAGAAAGGTCTGTGAGAGTAACTTACCTAACATCGGCGTGCAAGAGATGGTGCAATAAGAACGCCACCCCTGACGCCGGGAGTTCTGCATCAGGAAAAAGAATAATGAATGAGAACAAAAATAATAATAACTTGGACATAATTGGATTTGGCAAAATTGCAAAGGCTATCCCTGAGCAGGTTTATAATCGAAGCGCTAAAACACTTCTACGCACCTTTGAAAAATTAACAGCGCCCATAACCGAGACAACCGCTGGTTTTGGCCGATATTTACGACAGAAATTTGATAATATGGTGGAAGCAGAGAAAGCTATTGCAACATATACAGTTGAAAAAGCAATCATTAAAGCGGAATCAAAAGCTGAAAAAACTGGGCGGTTGGTTCGACCACCATTGCATCCAAAGAGCTTTGTTAAAGCAGTCGAAGAGTCCTCAAAAGAGACCGATCCTTTGCTTCACGAAATGTGGGTAAACCTTCTAGCTTCCCAACTAATCGATGATCAAAATCATCCGCATTTTGTTGAGATTCTACCACATTTTAGTCCGGCAGAAGCTCATATACTTGTATCGCTTTTTCCTATATCAGAAGTTGGGAAGAATGAGGGTGGTTATATTTTTTTCACATACGACTCCTTCAATTATTGGATAAGAAAGAATGGAGATTCTGATTTGAATAAATGGACATTGTCATGCGGGCTTCTATGTGAATTCCATTTTGCAGATATTTTGGCTCCCGAGAAGGATAAATACGAAAAGGAAAAGCATGTTGCAATTTTGTATCGCACTGTTTCAGGACAAGCTTTTCTTGATGCTGTAACACCATGAAACCAAAAAAAAGAAAATGGGTCAAATCTTTATTCCTGACATATAATTAAATTACCTGCCAAGAATAAAGATTTAACCCCAACTCACAATAGGTGTGCTTTTTAAGATGGATTATTCAGCAGTTTCCCAGATTGCCCAAAGATTTGAGCAAAAAAGTAAAGTTAATGATAAAATAAAAAAAAGCCTGTAAAAGACGATAACGGCTTTAAAAAAAATATAAATGTCAAATGTTGAGACCCCTTTATTACCTTTATTATTATAGATAGGTGGTAAGTTTAAATATATGAAAAATTCGTCAATAAGCAAAGAGAAAACAATAGCTCATTTTGAAGCATTACGGCAGGATATGCGTGATGAGATAAAAAGTCGGATCAGACAACGCGATAAATACTCGATCCAACTGACGATTAGTTTAGGCGCTTTAGTAGCGGTTTCTTTTTCCAGCACCGAATTTCGTTTGGTTCTTCTTGCTGTTCCGCTGGTTTCAATATATTTCACGATTTTAATTTTATACAGTTATAAAATACATAGCGTCATAGCAAAGTATCTACGTGAGGAGATTGAACCTGAACTGGCACAACTGTGTGAAACTCCTCCCGAGAAAGAATGGGAAACGTATTACAAAGACCAAAATGTCCCCGGAATTCGACGGGATTTCTTCATATCAGCAATGTGGTTTGTTTGTATCCTATCATTTCTCTATCTTTGGTTTACGAAGGATGAACAAGCCGGATGCACAGTTCTATCCGTTGCTACAGCCTCATATGGCTTAGCAGTATTTGTAATAACTTTACTATTTTATAAAAGGTGAGAAAGTAAAGATCTATGAGAGATTGGCCCCCAAAACCTAATATACGTTATAAACAAGCAGTGTTTTTGGACCGGGACGGAACAATTAATGTTGATACGCATTTTCCCCACCGGCTGGAATTACTTAAGTTTATTCCAAAGGCTATTCATGGGATGAGAATCCTAGCCACACTTCCGCTCCAAATTATTTCAGTTTCTAATCAATCTGGGATAGCACTCGGTATTTTCACACTTGAGCAGATGTCTCGATTCAATGCAGAGATTCGATCCAGAGTTGAATGCACTGGAGGACGTATAGATGCTTTTTACTTTTGTCCGCATCTAGAAACTAAGTATCTGTCGCCAGGGGATTCCCTTTGTGAATGCTCAAAACCTTCTCCGGGAATGTTATTAGAAGCAGCTAGAGAATTCGAGCTCGATTTATCAAAAAGTTTCCTTATTGGAGATAAAACTTCTGATATCGCAGCAGGGGAGAGTGTAGGGTGTGTAACTATTTTAGTCAAAACGGGCAAAGGAGGGAGAGAAGAGGGGGCACTGCCAGTTCAGCCTAAATATTCTGCAAACAATTTATTTGAAGCAGCTCTTATAGTTCGATCATGTCTTGAAAATGAATCATATACATAATCCAAGATTAATATTTCTGGGTTTGGTCTCAACATTTGACATTATTTTTTCCTAAGCATGAGATAGAACAGTTGTACTAACCTAATAATTCGGTAATTTTTCTAATTTTTCGTACGGGGTCTGATCAGTCCAGGTTCCCGATGTCTTTTTAAATGGTTAGAATATGGCAGGAGGCATTCATTTATTTAACTTTTATCATATTTTTTAAAATTAAAGTATATCAAATGTGAAGAACTAATTCCAAAGGAATTTGAAGGGGATATTTTTATTTATGACAATAAAAATCGATTGGAATCAATTTAAAGTAAAGAATGAAAACCACAGAAAGTCTTTTGAAGACCTTTGTTATTATAAATCGGATAAGTCTCTAACCCGACATTATTGTAATCTACTCTTATGCCTTCTTTTATACAGAATTTTCTGCAACATAAATAA
>JAUXEQ010000059.1 GCA_030620455.1 bacterium
ACTGAATTTTTTATTATCATCGAAGGAGGATCTTATGAGAGAGCTTCTATCTGTTCTAACAATCGTCTTTTTGATCTCAATTACATCGGCAACGACATCTCAGTCGCCACAAAAGCTCGGAGGAGTCGTTAGTTCCGATTTAACGAGTTCAAAGCTCAGAATATCTCGGGAAATTACTGAGCCTATGCTGGAATTCTTTGCTCCAGAAACTCTTGCTATAGAAAAATATTCTACGGTTCTATCTCCAGGCGAAGCAGTCTATTTTAAACTTAATTTGGGAACTAACTCAATAGTTCTTATCGATGAAAGAGATTCGCTGTCATACGATTGCTATATGGCGTTGGATTCTGTTCCGAAATGGTTACGCCATGATTTATACCAATCATTCAAGCATTTAGATCCAACTTTTGCAATGGATTTCGCAATAATGATTGTTGGAACCCCAGCGGATTTAAGAGATGAGGTAGCATTTTGTGTAGCGCATATGTCACCGCAATCGCTGACGGATAGCAGGTTCGCTTCATCTCTTTTGATATTTAATGCAGAGTGGATATACAGGCTTGCCGATTCACTTAAGTATGTGGAGTTGGTGGAGCACGGCGATGTTACCACAGGCGATTGGTACACAACAACAGCGTACTGGGTTGTATCTGCCGATCTTTCTGATACTTCACTGTTAGAAATCCCAAGAGATGTATATTACTGGTTTGTTGTTCATCCGAAATTATCCGATGAAGCACCAAAAAGCTTAGATTTACCAAGTGACACGAGACAGAGGACTTACGGATATTTTTGGCGTGAATATCTCTGGAGCGACCCGTCACCAACAAACAGTTACACCGCAGGTGGATATCCTCTTCTTGCCGATTGTATGAAAATTCCCACCGTTTTGTGGATAAGACGAAGTGCATCATTCCCCGGTGGTAGACCTATGGATACTACATTTAGTGCTCTAAATATGTTGGGTTGGTGGGAATCCGAGGTTGTGCCAAATCGTGCGATCGCCGTTCGTCCAGTTCAGCCCAATCAAATAGCATTCACGCACTCTGGAAACTGCGGTGAGGGTCAGGATATAGTTTGTGCTGCAGGAAGAACTTCGTTGATACCTATGAGTTGTGTAGGAACTCCACTTCAGGACCATGTCTGGAATGAGTTCTGGGATGATGGTTTTCCGGGAGCATTGTGGAGTGAAGATGTTTGGCATGCATATCAGCTTGACAACTGGGGTGGACAGACATCGGTGGCACCAACCTGGGCTGGTTATGATAGAGACAGAGGTGGTAGCAAAAGTATTAACAATGCAGTAACATGGAGAGGTGACGGTTATCTCTTTGATCGCTCTATGGCATACACACACGTTTGCACGTTAGTTGTCGAGGTGCTCGATGGCAACACATATCCGATCGCAGGAGCAAAAGTTATGTTTGCATCCAATGCCCATGGAGATCCTACCGGTCTATACAGAGCGGATATTAGATCAACGGACAGAAACGGACAGGTTATTTTAACTACGGGTGAAGGTTGCCCATATTATTTCCGTGTCGACTGCCCTGTAGGTAGTGAGCCCACTGATCCGACGCATGTAACACACTTTCCCACTTTAGGTTCGCATTTGTCCGTTACTGGCGTTAAATATCCGGTTTCGATTGGACTTCATAATAGAATGTATTCTCTTAATGTAACCGAAACAGCCAATCCCACAGGCACCAAAAACCTTCTGGTAATATATAGAGCTAAAAAAGAGTATATTATGGGAACTGCTGCAATGGATGGTCAGGGAAGCACATACTCATTTAGTTCCGACACAGGCACAATAACATGTTTCCTATGCGACAGTGCAAATTTCGAATTGTATAAAATTGGCGATCCATTTACTGCTTTTAAGTATCGATCACGTGTTTCCGACGGTTGGTTCCTTCTCGATGTGCCTTCTTCAGGTGTGTGGTACGTGATTATCTCCGATGAGGAAATTGTAGACAACGATAATTTAGCGGAAATTGAAATATTGATTGGTCACGACCTCGAAGTTGTGTCGGAATTCCAAAAACCGGATCGCACTGTATTGACAATATACCCCAATCCTTTCAATTCATCGTGTAAAATTTCCTTTAATAGACAAATTGCAGGTACAGTGGAAATAACCGATATTTCTGGTAGAATAGTTTTCCAAAAAGCCTTTAGTAACACTAACGAAATTATCTGGGATTCGCATGATGCTCCGACAGGAATATATTTAATTCGAGTAAAATCGGGGAACAGTATAATCAACAAAAAAGCAGTATTACTTAAATAATTCGCTTTAAGAGTATTGCTGTTATTTGCTTGTATGTCTTATCTCTATCACCTAGTGATGTTACTCCTCACCCGATTCCATCGGAATCACCCTCTCCCTGAGGAGAGGGAATAGAAAATGAATCGCTTCATTCTCCCCTTTCTCCTTAGGGAGAAAGGAGTCAGGGGATAGAAGAGCTTCAAGAGAAAGGGACCGGGGGATATAGAGGTAAATAACAAATAACATACTTGGAGACTCAAAAAATAATTGTGTTATAAAAAGTCAATTTGTATAATTAAGATAACAATATTAGTTTGGAAAATGAAACATCCTTCAAATAGTAAAGAATTTTGGGATAAGCGCTTCTCCGATATCGATTTCGATTACAAGTCGAATATTGGTAATAATATCCTCTCGATTGTAAATCTATTAATGAAATTCAATGTCTCAAATGTATTGGATCTTGGCTGTGGGGTTGGTAGAATAAGTATAGCAATGGCTCGAGCTGGTTTTTTCGTTCACGCTGTAGATATTTCCGCAGAAGCAATTGAAATTGTCAGGAAATGGGCTGATGAACAGAGTCTGCCTATCGAAACGGAATGTTCTCCCACATTCGAATTTTGCCTACCAAAAGAAAGCATTGATGCTGTGGTTTGTCACTCTGTTCTGGATCATATGCCGCTTGAGGAAGCGAAACAGACAATGACTAACGTAGAAATGTTCCTTAGACAGTCTGGTGTGATGTTTATCACATTTGATGGTTTGGAGGAAGATGAGGATGAGAATCAATACGAAAAGTTATCCGATGGCTCGAGAAAATATATCTCCGGTTTTTATGAGGGAATGCTCTGGCGTTTCTACACTAATGATGAAATAAAAAAGCTATGTGAAAATTTCGATATAATGGAATTTAAAGTTCTAGAAAATGGGAAAAGAGAGGTCTGGCTTAGGAAAAAATAGAGCTGACAATTTACATAATACAAAACAATGGCTTGCAGCTTACAATAGAATCCTAATCCTCGTTAAGCTTTTCTAACACTCGTTCAGCTAGTTTCCTTGGAAGTTTCACTTTCTCGACTAACTTATCCACGGATAGTATCGCAATACTGTCCGTTCCGCCAAATCGTTTAAGCATTTGCTCTGCTCTTTTTTGTCCAATTCCCGGTATTTCACAAAGCTCTAATTTCATTGCCTGCTTACGATGACTCTTCCGAGAATACAAAATTGCAAACCGATGAGATTCATCACGAATTCTCTTTATCAATCTTAATGCAGACGAATCCCTTGGCAGATTTATGGAATCTTTTCTTCCCGGCAGAAATAGTTCATCCAGCCGCTTGGCAATCGATATTGTAAATATCTTTTCCTCAAGACCCAAGCTGGACAGAGACGATAATGCTGCAGATAGTTGTCCCTTTCCACCGTCTATTAATATCAAATCTGGCAGCTTTTTATCCTCATTTAGCAGTCGTCTATACCGTCGATAAACAACTTCCCGCATAGATGCGAAATCATCCTGACAATCCGTCGATTTTATCCTATAGTGCCTATACCCGCTTTTGTTAGACTTCCCGCCAATGAACTGAACCATAGATGCTACAATTGTCTGACTTCCGAAATTAGAAATATCGAATCCCTCGATTCTATTGGGTGTCTTAGGTAATTGCAGCAATCTTTCGAGCTCAAGCACACCATACGGCACATGAACTTGTTCTTTTTGAATCATCATCTCCCCGTGTATTAATTCCGCATTTCGCTGTAGAAGCTGCATAATATCATATTTCTCACCACGCTTTGGTATTTTAAGCGTTACTATTGCACCACGAATAACTGTCAAAGTCCTTTCTATTTCTTCTGGTTCTGAAATTTCAACAGGAATATAAATCCTCGGTGGTGTATCTGGGTCCTCGCAGTAAAATGATATGACAAAATCACCGAGAGCTTCCTCGATAGATATTTTCTTTGGAATTGTAAGAGAAACAGTCTGTCTTGCAATCATTGCTCCCTGACGAATTCGAAAAATCATCGCAACACCCACACCACCTCCGAATGCAATCGTTACAAAATCACTATCTCCAGTATCCCTATCCATCTTCTGTGGTGTTAGCAAATTTGTTAATTGAGAAATAGTATCTCGTAATTTCGCAGCTTCCTCAAATTTCATTTCCTCCGATGCTCGATTCATCTGCTTTTTCAGCTTATCGAGTAATTCCATACGCTTCCCCTTGAGAAACATTATCACCTCATTAACATGCTCTTGGTACTGCTCCTTAAGATCTGGGTTTTCACACGGTGCAATACACCTTCCAATATCCTTAAGCATACATGCTCTAATTTTCCGTTTCGTCGGTAAATTATATTTACAAACTCTTATTCTGAAAAGTCTTCTAATTAGCCGTCCAAGTTTCATTGCGCCTATTCTATCTGCATAGGGACCGAAATACACAGCTCCATCGTTTTGCTTATGTCTAACAACTGTTATCCTTGGGAATGCCTCTCGGCTGATTTTTAGATATGGGTATCGCTTATCGTCTTTCAACGCTACATTGTATCTCGGTTTATATTGCCTTATAAGATTTGCCTCGAGAACCAATGCCTCGAGTTCATTATCTGTTACGATCCACTCTACATCTTGAGCAATAATAATCATAGCTACGATACGAGGCAGATTGTTCCTGCCGTTGACATAACTTGCAAGTCTCTTTTTTATATCTATCGACTTACCAATGTAAAGCGGGAAATTTTTCGGTCCTCTAAAAATATACACACCAGGTTTGTGAGGAGCTCGTTTATACTTGTCTCTTATTAGGTCGTTCATAATCGTAAATAATGGAGTAATTGCTTATGTACAAAGTATAATCGTTTAGCATTTATGTAGAAATGGGAAATTTTGATAATAATTAGTAATAAGAGAATATAAATATATAAATTATTATTACTATTATCCTGTTGGAATTATTTATAACTGCGTAAGTGAATGGTTATAAAAGGAATACTATCGACAAATTTCTCAACAGCTATGTGGACAACATAGAGATTTATCAACATTAAAAACCTAATTAACATAAACCACTAACTTATTCTCAACTTGTAAACAAGTTTTCAACAGTATATAAACACAACTCTTAAAGTTTGGGAATTATAATTAATTTGTTTTATCTCCAAAATTCCTTCAGAAACTTCTGAACCTCCGGAACTCCACCCTGAAAAATTAAGTAACCATTATACGGTTCCCGTTCTGTTATATCACTATTTATAGGAGTTAACATCATTTCTATTACTTTCTCTCTGTTATTCGTATGACCCAGTACCCACCCTAATTTAACAAAAGCCACTTCTGGTAACATATTTTCCAGCGGAACAACTCCCAATGCCATAAGGTCACGACCCGTATCATAAACATACATTTGTACATATCCCCATAGTGTCTGAACAGTCATAAAAACATTAACTCCAGAATCCACAGCTCGCTTTATCGCAGGATACAACGGCTTGTTTACATGCCCCAATCCAGTTCCGGCTATTACTATCCCTCTATATCCATTATCTACAAGTGAATCTATTATATCAGGCTTCATTGTAGGATAGTAATATACAATCGATACACGGTCATCAAAAACGGCATCTAATTTGACTTTACGACTCGGATCTCTTCTATTATAATCCTTACGAAGATGAGTAATTCCCTCGCGCCAATTTACCATACCCAGTGGAATATCTCCAAGTGTCCTGAAAGTCGATCTATACGATGAGTGCATTTTCCTGACCCTCGTTCCACGGTGCAGGAGACCGTATAGATCTGAAGTAGGTCCAAACATTGAAACCACAACTTCAGCAATGTCGCCATGACCTGCGGCATACGTTGCATTTAGCAAATTTAGCGCGGCATCTGAGGAAGGTCTGTCTGAACTCCTTTGTGAGCCCACAATAACAACAGGAACAGGCAAATTCTGAAGCATGAAGGAAAGAATTCCTGCTGTGTGATGCATTGTATCGGTACCGTGACCAATGACAATTCCGTCCACGCCTTCATCGATGTATTTAGCAGCTTTCTTAGCTAAAGTAATATACTGTTCAGAACCCATATTCTCAGAGAAAACCGCGAACAATTTTTCAGTGGCAATATTTGCTATATCTGCCAATTCAGGCACAGAACCGTATAGTTCACCCGGCGAGAATGCGGGAATTACGGCACCGGTGCGGTAGTCGAGCCGTGAAGCTATCGTGCCGCCAGTTCCCAGAAGCCTGACATTTGGTTTACTGGGATCGAAAGGAAATTCTTTTTCGGGAATTTTGTAATGCGCTTTTTTGAACCCGATTTCTTTCATTTCTGTTATATCGCTCACTGTTATTCCTATGTTGTATCCGTTGTTCAGTTTCAGAACGAGGTGTTTATCATCGGTATTTTCCGCTCTGGGCAGTATAATTCCTCGGAAGACGGTTACATCTGTTCTAATTTCAGCGTCGGACCACACTCTAATTCCATGTTCCTGCAAAACAGATAGCGCTTCACCTTTATAGCCTTTGTGAAGGTCTTGTGTTACAATTTCGGGACCTTTTTTCCCCATTATTTTTGTCCTTTTGAATTGAGAATTCTAAAAAATTTCGGTAAAAAAAATAGTTCCAGGCTAACATAATGTCAAATTGATATTTTTTTTTAAAAAATATTTTTTCACTTGATTAAATAATTTTATCATATATAATTTAAAACACATGAGAAGAAGTATAAGCTGCAAATCCAATTAGGTTAATTGGAAAGGCTAGTAGTTTCTCGCACAGTCTCTTGAAAAGGAGATCTTATAGGTATACTGCATTAGGGTTTAAAATCCGGATTCTCATTTAGGTATAACACACACGGTAATTATTCTAAGATTATTTGTCATCAGAGCGAGGGGGTTGTATAAGCTGAAAATGATATTCCTGCGATATTTTGTCAGTTTAATTAAGAGATAGATTTAATAAATTTACCAGAGAAGAGAAAGGAGGTTTTGTTCAGAACGATGGTTAATGTTTTTCCAAATCATCTATTACCAAATCTCAATCTAGGGGGGGTTGTATTCAAGAAAAATACAAGTTTGGTTTATCTCCTACGCACGATTTCCAAAATTTCCCGTTTGGATATTTTCTAGTACAATTTTTTAGGGAAGGAATCAAAAATTAGTAAAAAAAGTCAAAAAAGGAGGAATCGATGAAGAAGTTACAATTTGTGTTTTTACCGGTTCTGTTATTTGCTGTTTTTTCTATGCCTATAATAACCTCAACTGCCTATGGTTTTACAGTTGACAAGCTGGTTTATAATTTCCGTGGAAACGATTATAAGTTTCACATAACAGACGCCGTGGATGACGAATTCTTGACCGAGTTAGGGTGTAGACTTGACAGCGGACAGGTAGATATTGTATTCTGTATTGACAGCACCGGTTCAATGGGCGGCACGATTGCTGCAGTCTGTCGTTCAGTTGACGATTTCGCAAACATGATTCACACACTGAACTATCAGTATCGTTTCGGAGGAATTCCTTTCGGGGACGGACAAAATATTTGGGATTTCGATCCCGCTACTCCGGGCTACCAGATGACCGATGTGTATCGTTTATTCCGAAATAGAATCAATGCGGTGGGAGCATCGGGTGGTGCTGACGGTCCAGAGACTATTTGGGACGCTATATACTATGCAATGGAATATTACGACTGGCGTGTGGAAGCGTTAAAGATTATCATCGCGTTTTGCGACAATAAATCGTGTGCGTTAGATAGGTTGTGTTCCGGAAGTTGCTGCTGTGACGATTCAACCAGAGTTTATGTCGATACGGTAGCAAATCCATATCCGCCAAAACGTAATACATATATGCGTGCAGTTCAAGAGGG
>JAUXEQ010000213.1 GCA_030620455.1 bacterium
AAAAAAAAAGGGGCGTGGGAACCACGCCCTTACATCTCGCCCAGATAAAAATCAATTTACAATTCAGTTTTTGCATATCGATAATAAATTCAACCTTTCCCTTTCATTTTATGATTTACTAATAAATATTGTGTATAATAAAAAATCGTGAATATCGCAATTCAAGGAGGATTCTATGAGCAAAAAACTTGTGCTGGTGGACGGCACAGCGTTGGCTTATCGAAACCATTTCAGTATGATAAAAAGACCGCTTATAACCTCCAAAGGTGAGAATACCAGCGCATTATACGGCACGCTAAACTCTCTGCTTAAAATACGTAATAAACTTAAACCTGATTATCTTATCGTAACATTCGATTCATCAAAACCGACTTTCAGGCACGAAAAATATAAGGAATACAAATCCACTCGAGCTAAAATGCCTGAAGAACTCGCAAGGATTCTCCCGGTTATCAATGAGGCAATTAGTGCATTGAATATTCCCGTACTCGTTGTTGATGGTGTCGAGGCTGACGATGTAATTGGCACTTTAGCTCTCAGAGCGGAACAGGACGGAATCGATGTGATTTTATACAGCTCCGATAAGGATTTTTTGCAGTTAATCGATTCAAAAATCTCAATGTTAGCCCCAGGTGGAAAAAGCAAAGAGGACAAAATGTGGACAATAGAAAATGCTCATGAGAAATTTGGAGTTAAACCGTCTCAAATCCTCGATCTGCTTTCTCTTATGGGAGACAGCTCCGATAATATTCCGGGAGTAGCTGGAATAGGCGTAAAAACAGCGGTTAGACTCCTTCAAAAATTCGATTCGCTCGATGAAATTTACAGTAATCTCGATCTTCTTTCGTCAAATGAGCAAAACAAACTTATTAATAACAAAGATTTAGCATATCTATCAAGAGATCTCGCAGAAATCCGCACAGATATACCAATACAAATCGAGTGGGATGAGGCAAAATTGGGTGAACCCGATCATTCGAGGCTTATACCTATTCTAACAGAATATGAATTAGTTACGCTAATTAGAAAACTTCTACCTAAACACACCGATACAGCCACAGGTTCTGAGAAATATGAATTGATAAAAAGTATCGGCAAACTTGAATCTATTATCGATAGTTTATGCAGAGCATCAAAGATTGTCATAGATACCGAGACCACATCACAAAATCCAATGGATGCTGCTCTCGTTGGCATTTCATTTACATCTGAGGAACGCGAGGGCTATTATGCACCCTTAGCTCACAGAGACGAGGGTAGTCTTTTCGTGCATCCCGACAACCTTCCCAAGAAAGCAGCCTATGAAATTATTCAAAAATTGCTTTCATCTGACTCACTAAAAATTGGTCAAAATATTAAATATGATCTTAAAGTTCTATTTCGACATGGGTTAGAGCTTCATGGAAATATATTCGATACGATGGTTGCTGCATATCTCATCGAACCCGGAACGTATAAATACAATCTCGATTTGTTAGCATTAAAATTCCTTCAATATCAAATGACATCGTTTATCGATTTAGCAGGAAAAGGGAAAAAACAGAAAACATTCGATACAATTAACCTTGAAAAAGCCGCAAAATATTCCTGCGAGGATGCGGATATTACTTTAAGATTAGCCAATATCTTCGAGGACAAGCTTCGGAAACTCGAACTTTGGGAGCTGTTCGATGAGCTTGAAATGCCACTTATTCCTGTTTTAACGAGAATGGAAATGACAGGTGTTAGACTCGATGTCGACAAATTGAATAAAATGGCTAAGGAACTCGAATCAGAGAAGAATAGTATTGCTAAAAGGATATTTGAAATTACTGAAGAACAATTTAATATCGATTCGCCAAAGCAACTTTCATCGATTCTATTTGAGAAAATGGGGCTCCCTGCCAAAAAGAAGGTCAAAACCGGGTACTCTACCGATTCCAGTGTGCTTCATGCACTGGCGTCTAAAGGTTATGAAATAGGCGAGTTACTTATAAAATATCGAGAACTCGCAAAGCTTATAAACACATATATTAGCGCATTACCGAAACTTATCAACAAATCTACCGGAAGAATTCATACAACTTATAACCAAACCATAGCAGCAACAGGTCGATTGTCCTCATCAGATCCTAATTTGCAAAATATTCCCGTTAGAGGAGAATTAGGTGCGCAAATTAGAACTTGCTTTGTTCCTCAGGAAAGCTGGCTCATGATGTCAGCGGATTATTCTCAAATTGAACTCCGACTTATGGCTCATCTCTCGAAGGATGAAAATCTTATTTCTGCTTTTACTAAAGGCTCAGATGTTCATGCTCATACAGCGTCGTTAATTACGGAACTGTCTATGGAAGATATAACCCCAGCCCTTCGGAGAATCGCTAAAGTTGTAAATTTCGGAATAATGTATGGAATGAGTCCTCACGGTTTGACCCAACAACTCCACATTTCTTATGAGGAAGCTAAAGCGTTCATAAACAGCTATTTCAAGCGTTATCCCTCTGTTGCAGATTATATCGAGAGGATCAAGAATTATGCACAGGAAAAAGGTTATGTGGAAACAATAATGGGTAGGAGAAGATACCTTCCGGATTTGTCGAGCAAAAGTCATCAATCGAGGGAAGCCGCAAAACGAGCTGCAGTAAGCACTCCACTTCAGGGTTCAGCAGCGGATATTATTAAAAAATCGATGATAAACATCGACAAACGCCTTAGAGAAGAGAACTTCAAGGCTCGAATGTTGATGCAAGTTCACGATGAGTTGATATTTGAGATGCCGGAGCAGGAAACGGAGTCACTCACAAAAATGGTTCGCACCGAGATGGAGAACGTTGTTGAGCTTAATGTTCCGCTCATTGTAGATATTGGCATAGGACATAACTGGCTGGAAGCGCATAGTTAGACGAAATATGAATTTTTTTCTTTAAATCGCATCGATTCTTCACTATAATTAATATAAATATAAGGAAGAGATATGGGAATTTCAACGCGAATAATGTTAGGCGATTGTAAAGACGAATTAAAAAAAATAGAAGATAATTCTATCGATTTAATTTTTACATCACCGCCTTATGCAGATAGAAGAAAAAAAACTTATGGTGGAATACATCCTGATAAGTATGTCGAGTGGTTTTTACCAATTTCAAAAGAACTTTTTAGAATCTTAAAATCAAAGGGAACATTTGTATTAAATATTAAAGAAAAAGCAATAAATGGTGAAAGACATACATATGTTATTGAATTAATACTTGAATTGAAAAAACAGGGTTGGTTATGGACAGAGGAATTTATTTGGCATAAAAAAAATTGTTATCCTGGTAAGTGGCCGAATAGATTTCGAGATGCCTGGGAAAGACTACTTCAATTTAATAAAAGTCGTAAATTCAATATGTATCAGAAAGAAGTTATGGTTCCAATTGGTGATTGGGCTAACAATAGACTTAAAAATCTTAGTGAGACCGACAAAATACGAGATATTTCGAGAGTTGGAAGTGGATTTGGTAAGAATATTTCAAATTGGCTTGATAGAAAAATAGTATATCCCACTAATGTTTTACAATTGGCTACAGAATGTAATAATAAAAATCATAGTGCTGCGTTTCCAGAATCATTA
>JAUXEQ010000016.1 GCA_030620455.1 bacterium
ATGATGAGAAAATTACAACCTGTACGATTAGTTACATTAAATAGAGCTTATATGAATAAAATCGTAAAGAGGGGAGCACACAATGCTTCCCCTTTTTTATTGGGTAAGATATTTATCAAGATATATGAAAATTACACATTTATTAGAATATCCGCTTTAAAAATTGTTTATTTGCTCTATAATGATAATTATAAGAAATATTCATAGGAGGATGTCATGAAAAAGAGAATAATTATCTTTTTGGGCTTATTAATTTTCGCTTCATGTTTCGCTCAAAATAACGATTTCATGGAAACAATTCAGCAAAACACAATTTGGAGCCTTGATGTTGCCGGTAATATTGCGGATGTCAAACTCGAGGACGATGCGATATATGTGTTAGCCCAAGATGAGTATGTGGGTTTTTGGATCTACACAATAAGCTATGATGGTAAGGTAGTGGATAAAATCTACCATGAATTCAATTCGATATGTTTTCCAAAAGACAACTTTACTTTTATATCAAGACCTCCTAGTTTATTTCACCTTGAAGTTTCAAAATCCACATATGCAGTTACTACTGAAATTTTTGAAGCAACTCCTTCATTGATTTTAGATAAAAGTGGTGAATTGCTCATCGGACCCACATTAGAAGGTGCAGCATATTTAAGTCCATCAGGGAAATATTTTTATACCGGAAATCCAGTACCATTATCTGGTGGTCCAATGGGTCTTTACAGCATATTAGGAGACAAAATTTTCCATGTTCATACTTACTCGGGAAAAAAAATAAGACTTGGGGCTTTTAAGTGGTTAAACTTTGAAAATTTCAAAACCAAAGATTTGCTCGCTGTTGTGAGGAAAGATTCCTTTTATGTAATTGACATATCAAAAATGGATACTCTTAATGAATTGAAAATTCATAGACCTGGGGTTCTAGTTTTTACACCTGAAGGAGTTAAAACTGATTATAGCGAGACTATCATTATTCAAAGCCGCGGATGGAGAAATGGGGAACTAATTTATCTTGTCGATTTAGAAAATAATGAAGTTATACTATCAGATACATTTAAAAGTGTATTAGTTCCTAAACATATCGAGTCTATAAGCAATTTAGTTGTGGTTATAGGACATATGGGTTTGGTAATATATGATTTAGAATCACATAAAATGTTAAGCATTGTGACACACTATAAGGATAAAGACCTATTTTTTAACATGGGTATTATTGCTTCGTTAACATATTCAAAGGTTAATAAATCCTTATCTATTGTGCAAAGTCAGCCTTTTAGTTATGGGAAAGAATATTTATCACAATTGATGATATTTGATAAAAAATGGAAGTTAAAAGAATATTATGAAATACCAGAAATAGTTCGTGTAAAAAACGATAAGCTATTTCGAGGTAATCTTAATAAACTCAGTTGTTCAAAGTTTTAGAGGATGTAAATAATGAAACGAAACATATTATATTGTTATATGTCAAAATTTAAGGACAAGAGTTTTATGATGCCAATATATCGGAAATATATGGTCTTCTTGGTTATCTTATTCTTCTCTCTTTCCTTGGCTGTATCATGCCCTATTCCGGACCGCAAACTAAGATACAATGAGCGATCCCTGTCCTTGAACAACCACATCGAGCAATCAACTGCATCAAGATTATTGTTTCAAGTGCAATTAGAAATGCAGCAGGCAAATATGAGTGAAAACACCAGACACGTAAATCGAAGCTTGACATTGAAATATGCGCAAAACATTGGGGTAGCGTATTTAGGAGGGATTGGAGGTTTGGTGTTGGGGATACCTGCATTTCCAATTTTTGGTTTAATAATTGCACTAATCTTTGATACACCACACATGAGAGCAGATTCTCCTGCTGGTGTAGGTGTAGCTTTTATTATTGGAATTGTTGATGTTTATCTGATGATTCCCTTGGGTTCGACAGTAGCTCTAAAGTATCAAAAAAAAGAAAATGCAAATCCTTATTTATCTTATTTAGGAGGAATATTGTCTGCAGGTTTAATACAGTCATCGAATTTTTTTATTCACACTCAAGGTCCAGAAAGGGACAAAATAACTCGATCTCTGTTTCTAACTTCTTTTGCAATCCAACCACTTGGATGTGCAATCGCTTTTAGCCTTTCAGATTCCTATAATTCCAGGAAAGGTAGTATAAACAAAGATAAGATTGGAAATTCTATTGGATTTCTGAAACCGGGTATAAATATCACACCAGATAAACAAATGAGTGTGAGATTAACTTTAGTAGAATATAATTTCTAAAAGGAACATGAAAAAAAAGGCGACTCAAAGGTCGCCTTTAATTCTATCAGCAATTATTTCCAGAATCAATCTAATTTAATCGTTGTTTGCTTCAATGTGCTGCTGAGGATCTCATATTGAGGCTTTGGATTAGGCTTTGCAAGAAGATCCCAGCGATTACGATAGCATGCGTATTTACTCGATGTGTTTCCTCGACGTCCTTTTTCTCTTTCATAGCTTGTTTTAAGAGTTATGAGAGAAAGGTGATGAATTTTGTCGTGGGGGATCAAATAGAATGTATTATTATTTTCTACATCAAGAATGAATACGCAGTAATCAACTGTTTTTGATGGGACGGCAAATCTATAATAAACGCTCGGTGGATGATTTTTTGGGATGTGATATATCGTTTGAGTGTCCGTACCTGAAATAGCACAGAAATGCCCATTAATAAAAACATCGAGTGCACCGCTGCGTTTACGTCTGATTCTTACATCATAGCCCATCTTTTCCGACAATTCCTTTATTTGCCTAATGTAGGCAACCTTCTTGGAGCTTCGGATTTTACCCTTATTGTAAAGTTTCTGCTCTAATTCAACAAGATCGCAGCAATTCTTTAGTTGTTCAATTTTCCTTCTTAGCTGACGTTTTTGCTGAATTATATTGTATCCCTTGCTGAAAAAAGAACGGAATAAGCCAGCTGTATTCTGGCGGGAGAAACCGAAATACTGACCAATTTCCTCGAGGGTACTAAGATTCTCAACCATACTTTTGAACTTTTCAAAACCACCCTTGCCCTTATATTTCTGCTCAAATCTTTCGACTTTACGATCTCTACTCATTTTCATGACAACCACCTCTCTTTTTTAAAATTTACATTTCCTTTACAAAGTAATTTTTTTACCAATATTACGCAATATTTTTTTTGATTGCAAAGAAATATTTCGTAAAATATACGCCGTAGTCACAGAACCGACTCCTCCCGGTACCGGTGTGATAGAATCAACCTTCTGACTAACAGAATCCCAATCTACGTCACCAACATATTTTCCGTTAACATAGTTTATACCTACATCTATAACAACTGCATCATTAGAGACCATATCACCCTTAATCAATCCTGCTATTCCCGCTGCAACAATTAGAATTTCAGCTTTCAAGGTTTCCTTGGAAAGATCCTGTGTTTTGCTGTGGCAGATTGAAAGCGTTGCGTCACCGTAAGGTCCTTTTAATAAAAGAAGTCTTGCAAGCGGTAAACCGACTGTTAAACTTCTACCAATCAATACGACTTTCTTCCCAGAAGTTTTTATGTCATAAAATTTTAGCATTTCAATAACTGCACCCGCTGTTGCTGGAACGAATTCTGGCTCGCCGGCAAATAATTTCCCTAAGGTTGTAAATTTCTGACAGTCAATATCTGCATGATCCGGTATTAAATGCGTCAATCTTTCAAAATTTAAATTTTTTGGAATCGGTTTCTCAATAATTACACCGTCGGGTTTAAGAGAATCTGACGATTTTGCTATTTCCTGTTCAACTTTTGACTGTTCTATTTCCGCAGGATATTGAAGTAAATGAAAAGATATTCCCAACTTCTCAGCTTTTTTGCCTTTAGAACGAGCATATTGAGTTGCTGACGGATCGTCTCCAATCAATATAGAGACAAGTCGAACTGATTCTTTGTGTTGACTGAGCTTTTCTTTCAGTTCGGTATAAATTCGCTCGGCTACTGGTTTTCCTAAAAGTAAATTGGACATGATAATATTAAGATGCTAAAATTAAGTTTTACTATTGTTTTGTCAAGCAAAATTCCACGTTTATATTAAAAAAAACTTTTTCTAATAAATTTTCATTTAATATCCCTTAAGTAAATTAATATTTTTAAATATTTATTTATTGGAAGAAAATGATAATAGAAGTTTATAAACAATGAATCGAATGTATTAATAACTGACAGGAATTAAAAAATTCTGAAAATTTGCAAATGCATAATTACTAAGTGAATATCAGGAATTTTTCGTTACGTTAAATTCTATTAAAAAATGATTTCAATAGGTTAAGGTCACTTATATATTTATAGAATTTACAGGAGATAAATATGGACCTTATATGGGCACCATGGCGAATTTGGTATATTCAAAAAGCCACAACGCAAAATGGAGTTTGTTCTTTATGTAGTGAAAGCAAAACTACTGAGTTGGATGAGGATAATTTTGTGCTTTATAGAGGGAAAAATTGTTTTGCACTCTTGAATACTTTCCCATATAATAACGGTCATATTTTAATCGCTCCATACAGACATGTTAGGGATTTGAAAGATTTAACAGATGAAGAAATTATCGAGGTATTTAGGATTTCTAAAATAGCTGTCAATGCTTTAGAGAAGTCTATGGGTGCTCAGGGTTTTAACATAGGATTCAACGTGGGAGAGGTAGCCGGAGCTGGATGTGCAGACCACATACATCTTCATATTGTTCCTCGATGGTCGGGTGATACAAATTTCATGCCGATATTAGGAGATGTGAAGATAATTTCCGAGGCTCTTAAGAATTCATATGAGAGACTTCTTCCATATTTTCGAGGAGTACTAAAGTGAAATTTAGATATTTGGGAATTATGCTTTTATTGCTTATCTCAATCTCTTGTCTTGGGGAGTTTTTGTCCTACAATGAAAACGGTGATGTTGTGGTTACAGTTGTTGCCGTTGTTGGAAATGAGCCAATTTTGTCCCTTGAATTAGATGAGATAGTTAGGACCAGCGGAATGGAAATTCCTAAAGATTCTCTAAAAATGTTTAAAGTATACGGTTCTTTACTCTCTGAAATGATAAAAGAAAAAATTGTCTTGCAAGCTGCGCGAACCGAGAGTTTGGATTTGGATATGGAGATTATAGAGAAAGAATTCTCAGCGAGATGGGATTCTTTTTTGATTAGGTTTGGTGGTGTTAAGGCACTTGCAGAAACTCTCGCAAATGAAGGTTTAACTATTACTGAATTTAAAAGGCAGTTCAAAGAGCAAATTTCTAATGGCATTATTAAACAGACATATATCCAGAAAAAATTAGGTTTTATCGAGGTTTCAGACAAAGATGTAAAAGAATTTTTTAACGACTATCAAGATAGCTTACCTCAAATGCCGGAACAATTTTTACTCGGTGTCATTTTAATTTCATCATTATCTGATTCAACTCGATGGGAAATTGCCTTAAAAAAAACATTGGAACCGATGCGACAAATTAAGGCGGGAATAGATTTCTCCGAAGTGGCTACAGAATATTCAGAGGATGATGTCAGCAGGACAAGTGGTGGGAATATTGGTTCTTTTAGCTTACAGGACCTTCCAGAGTCGTTCAAAGAAACTGTAAAGAAAATGAAAGCTGGACAATTCAGCGATGCTGTCATAGGGCAAAGAGGTTATCACATAATTAAACTCCTTAACAGAGGAGAAAACACCGTTGAACTTGCACATATTTTTTTAAAGCTCCCCGATGCTGAATCTGCAGCAATATTCGTTGCTAATGCAGTGTATGATTCCGCAATCTCGGGAGTGGAATTTTCTACTTTAGTTAAAAATCATTCCGATGATTCTGTGTCGGCACAGAAAGGTGGTGAGCTTGGATGGGTTTCAGCGGAAGTTTTTCCGAATGAAATTCTCTCTTTTGTCGATTCTGCTGGTGTTGGTGCTGTCATTCCACCATTGCTGCAACCTGAGGGCGTAGCGATTTATCGCATTGCGGATATCAAAGAGTCGCATTCCCTTAAACTTGAAGAGGATATGGATGTAATAAGGGAGTTTGCAAGACAATGGAAATTCAATCAAAAGCTCGATAGAATTATCAATAATCTAAAAGAAAACATTTACGTCGAAATTAAGGATAATAGATTCAAACCTTACATAAAATAGTTTGCCTTCAAATTATTCATTAGTTAAAATACAAACTGGTTCAAATCGGAGCAAAGATGAAACTTCAGGAAAGAGATAATTCGCCAATAAATAAAATCTTGGTCATTATGCCAACGTATAATGAGCGTGAAAATCTTGAAGGAATCGTTCCAAAAATAATTTCTCAAGACTCAAGAATTAATATGCTTATTGTTGATGATAATTCACCAGATGGAACTGGTTTGATTGCTGACAAATTTGCTAAGGAAAATTCTCGAATAAAAGTTATTCATAGAAAAGGTAAATTGGGATTAGGTTCTGCTTATGTTTTAGGTTTTAGATATTCTTTGGAGAATAGATTCGATCTAACTTTTACAATGGATGCAGATTTTTCTCATCCAGTTGATAAACTACCTGAAATGATTAGCACAGTGGAACAAGGATATGACCTTGTTATAGGTTCGAGATGGGTGGAAGGTGGAGGAACTGTGAATTGGCCCAGAAATAGAGAAAGACTGTCGCAGACAGCTAGCAAATACACTAGAATAGTCACTGGATTACCTGTAAAGGACACTACTGCAGGTTTTCAGGCTTTTAGGAAACGTGTGTTGGAGAATATTGAAATCGATGGCATGAAATCTGATGGTTATTCATTCCAGATTGAAACAAAATTTAAAGTTTGGCGGAATGGCTTTAGATTAAAGGAAATACCTATTATTTTTAAAGATAGGGTTATTGGTGTTTCAAAACTGAGTAAAAGAATAATTTTTGAAGCTTTTTTTATAGTTTGGTGGTTGAGAATTTCATCAATCTTCAGTAAAGTTTAGGTTTTTTGTATTGGGAAGGATATGACAGGAAAAGAAATTCAAAATTTAACTTTGGTTGCTCCGGAACCAAAGTTCACGGGCTCTTTTGATTTAGCCATTGTTGTCGTGAATTACAAAACGAAATTTCATTTGAAAAGATGCCTTAAATCGATTGAAAAATATCCCTTTTCTTTCGGAAATTCAGTTACTGTTGTTGTGGATAATTTTTCTGATGATGGAAGTGTGGAAATGGTTGCGGAGGAATTTCCTACTGTAAAGATTATCCCAAACAAGAGTAACCGTGGATTTGCTAAGGGATGCAATCAAGGTATCCAATCAGTTCGAGCTGAATTCTATTTACTACTGAATTCTGATGCTGCTGTTTTGGAGGATGCTTTGGATATTTTAGTTAAATACATGCGGCAAAATCCTGATGTTGGAGCTTCTGGGGGATTAATTTATATAGATAAAGGGGGTATCCAACCTTCGACACTTGTTTTTCCTAAGTACTCTAATCTAATCTTTTCCCGAAGAAACATTTTTACCAAAATTCCTAGAATTAAGAAAAAAATGCAAGAATTGAGGAAAGTCCCTGAGCATATGAAGGATGTTCCAGCTCTTGCTGGTGGTTTCATTATGATGAGAAATAAAGCACTTTCTGAGGTGGGTCTTTTAGATGAGAGATTTTTCATGTATCTCGAAGATATGGATATCTGTAAACGATTGCACGAAGCAAATTGGAGAGTGGTTTTTATACCTGAAGCAAAAATTATCCATACATGGGGAGCATCATCAAACCAAAACAAAGAAAAATCCTTTTTCTTCCATCATATATCTATGTATAAATATTTTCAAAAGCACTTCCCATTAGTATTACCATTGAATATTGCATTACTTATAGGTTTGCTAACTCATTATTCTGCATGGTTTATTTTAGGGAAAGTTAACGGTTTTTCTTTCAATGGTGATTCTCCTACATTTCAAGATCTCAACGAAAAAATAGCGAAACCCAAAGAGGTTAAAGATGTTCTGGATCGCAAAAGCAAATGAATATGTGGGTATGGAAGTTGAAGTTAGAGGTTGGTTGTATAATAAGCGTTCAAAAGGGAAAATTATTTTCCTAATCATTCGCGACGGTTCCGGTTTTATGCAAGGGGTTGCTGTTAAGGGTGAGGCTTCTGACAATGTGTTTGTATTATACGATAAATTGGGTCTTGAAAGCTCTTTAAAAGTAAAGGGAATAATTCAAAAAGATAGTAGAGCACCCAGTGGTTATGAGCTTGCAATATCGGATGTTACTCCTATTCATCTGACATCTGACTATCCTATCCAAAAAAAAGAACACGGTGTAGCATTTTTGATGGAGCATAGACATCTTTGGCTTAGATCGAAAAAGCAGCGAGCTATTTTACGTATCCGAGATGAGATTGAAAGGGCAATAATTGATTATTTTCACGATAACGGTTTTATTCGAATTGACACACCAATACTAACTCCTACAGCAGCAGAGGGAACAACAACGCTGTTTTGCACAGATTATTTTGACCTCGGCAAAGCATATCTTGCTCAAACTGGGCAATTATACCTTGAGGCAGCAATATTTTCTCATGGACTTGTATATAATTTTGGACCAACATTCAGAGCTGAAAAATCTAAGACACGCAGACATCTCACCGAGTTCTGGATGATCGAGGCTGAGGAGGCGTTTTACGACCTCGATGATAATTTGGTACTTGAGGAAGATATTGTCTGCTATATTGTTAAGAGAGTTTTAGAAAATTGTGGATGGGAGTTGCAGGAATTAGAACGGGATACGACTCATCTTATGGAGGTTAAACCACCCTTTGAGCGAATAACCTACGATTATGCTGTAAAACTTCTTGCGAATAAAGGATTTGCTATTAAATGGGGAGATGATATTGGTGGCGATGAGGAAACTGCTATTTCGAATCAGTTCGATAAACCGGTTTTCGTAACGGACTATCCCAAAGCAATTCGTCCCTTTTATATGAAAGAGCATCCAGACCGTCCAGAACTTGTACGATGCGCAGATCTCTTGGCTTCCGAAGGTTACGGAGAAATTATAGGTGGTAGTCAGCGTGAGGACGATTATGACAAACTTATTGCGCAGATTAAACGATGTAAGCTTCCTATTGTACCGTATAAGTGGTATTTAGACCTTAGGAAATACGGTTCGATTCCTCATAGTGGTTGGGGAATGGGATTGGAGCGAGTTGTAACGTGGATATGTGGAATTCACCATATTAGAGAGGCAATTCCATTACCAAGAATGATGTATAGATTATATCCTTAAAGCAAACAAATGCTGACCTTAAACGAGTTTTATTAAGTGTGCTGCGCAAAAGATTTATTAAGTATATTTTCAAAATAATGATGAATCGGTATGACAAACTAAGAAGGAAATATCTTTATAGTATTTCTTCGTAAATCGATTCGATAAGTTAACTTTGTTCGCGATCTTGGAGTTTTCTGCATATCTCTTCAAATCTCTTCTTTACTTTGTCTTCAAAACCCATTTCGGTGGGTTTGTAATATATTTTATCCTTAAGCTTGTCGGGTAGATGTTGTTGATTAACAATATGATCGTCATAATTATGAGCATACTTGTAGTCTTTTGCATAGCCTATTTCCTTCATGAGACGAGTTGGAGCATTGCGAAGGTGAAGAGGTACAGGCAAGGATCCGTATTCCTTTGCGTCTCGTCTTGCATTATTCAGAGCTTTGTCAAGTGAATTTGATTTGGGAGCATATGCAAGATAAACGGCAACTTCTGCAAGTGCTATGTCTCCCTCAGGTGAACCAATAAAAATGTATGCATTTTGAGCTGCTGTTGCAATCAATAGTGCATTGGGATCAGCTAATCCGACATCCTCCATTGACATGCGGATAAGACGTCGGATGATATATTTTGGATCTTCACCTCCTTCCAGCATACGTGCAATCCAGTAAATCGCGCCCTGAGGATCGCTGTCTCTTATCGATTTGTGAAGAGCTGATATAAGATTATAGTGTTCTTCGCCAGATTTGTCATAGATAACACGCTCTCGATTCAAAATTTCTTTTATCGAGTCGACAGTAACTTTATCGGAAAGCTTAACGGCTAATTCAAGTAAATTAAGTGCATATCTTGCATCTCCAGAACAGATGTTGGAAATCATCTCAATAGCAGTAGGGGTTATCATCTCTTTGTCTAAGCCTAAACCTTTATCTTGATCGGTTAGAGCTCTTATGAGTATTGCTTCGATGTGTTCTGGTTCAAGAGGATTCAATATAAAAATCTGTATTCTTGATAGTAGGGGTGAAATTATTTCGAATGAGGGATTTTCCGTTGTTGCTCCAATGAGAATTATTGTCCCTCGTTCAATAAACGACAGGAATGCATCCTGTTGAGCCTTATTGAAGCGATGAATCTCATCGATGAAGAGAATCGAGCGGTTGCCGTATAGATAAAGATTTCGTTCTGAGTTCGCCATAACTTTTTTTATTTCCTTTATACTTGAAAGTACTGCAGAAAACGAAAGAAAATCCATACTTGTTACGTTGGCGATTACCTTTGCTAAAGTGGTTTTTCCAGAACCGGGCGGACCCCAAAGTATTAATGAAGAAATTTCGTCAGATTCCACCATTTTCCGCAACGGTTTCCCATCACCCAAGAGATGCTCTTGACCGATTATTTCTGATAATACCTGTGGTCGTATTCTATCTGCCAAGATATACGAGACATCTTCACAAACTCTTTTCTTGGTATTTTTTCCAAATAAATCATCCATGCGATTAAGTAAGTTGGATATTAGTTAAAATGCAAAGCGAATTTTTATGCATTCTTTTGAAAGTCCGGATGTCTTGTCCTTTTCAATAGTAAGTAATTAATATTTGTTAAATGTGTCGTTAATGAAGTATTGAAAACAAATCCTAGGAAATAAAAATATTAGTATCTATTATTATCAATGGAAAGCAATGATTATTCATCAAATTGAAATTATTTCACAGTATATTATTTTCAAGCATAAATTAATATCGGTGTAGTATTTAAATGAAGAGTTATTTTAAGTAAATCACTCTTTTCAAAACTGAATACTTACCAGATGTCGCTCTAACCAAATACACACCACTCGAGAGTTTTTCAGGTTTCCATGCAATTGTCTCATTCTGAATTTTTTGGTTAAATATCAGTCTACCATTAAGGTCGAAAATCTCCAAAATTCCGCTATCGAAACCATCGAGATTTATTTGAGTGGTACTATTAAAAGGATTGGGCTTAATGGATATCGAAAAACCATTAAATACAGGTGCTTCGATAATATCCACAAGGATAATTGTACGCAAGCCGCTAATTTTTATATCGTCGAGAGCGAATCCTCTTGCAGTATCCATATCGTCTGAGAAAAACTGAAATGCAATGTTAAAGATATCACCAGGCTCGGTGGGTAATCGATATGTCATCTGTGTCCATCCTACAATAAAAGAATACACCGGTAATGCACCACCTGCTCCCATAAAATCTAATAAAGTTGTATCTCCACCATTGATGCAATGAATATAAATTCCATCTGAACCATAGGTTGTAACATTAAATTTGATCCAAAATGAAAGAGTCATATCTTTCACTGAAACAAAAGGTTGACTTACAAGCCATTCATTAGCATTGTCTGGATAGAATCCAGTAATTGTGTCGGTACAATAATAGCTATGATCTTCGCTATAATATTTCTCGGTCGATATATGCCACAGTCCATCTGGAATAAAAATCCGATCCGTAGTGTCGTCTACGTCATCGAAGTAGTAAAATTCATCAGGAAATGCGAGGTACAAAGTGTCTGCTCCGTAACCATAATCTAATTCTATTATATGAATGCAAACAGTATCGCCCATCCCTGCATATGTTATTAATCCCATCGCAGTATCACCATATGCGACTGCGATTTCAAATTTATCTGGGATAAGAGTGATAGAACCATTAAGTGAATTAAGTTTGACAGTACCGTCAAAATCCGCTCCTCCGATGTTCTCAAGCTCTATCTGAAGAGAAGAACCCGAATCCAAGGACAATATCATGCTCCTAGCTTTAAGAATTGGTGCTCTTACCGGTAACGCAATGTCAACATTAAGCGTTTCGTCGTTACATATGGGGTTTAATGTTAGTGTAACCGATGAGTTATCTTTTAAGTCGGAATCTACAATTAGATCTAACATTATTAACAAAGTATCACCAGTAATTGCACTGTCAGGCGAAATAGAATGCGATATTAATGAGCATCTATCACAATATGGATTAATTGTCAGAAGAGAACATTCAGAACCTGAATTAATAGCTTGAATTTCTACGAGAACAGTATCACCGGGTAATGCAAACTTGGGCTCCAACGAAATTATGGATATATAGGGAACATCGTCGAATAA
>JAUXEQ010000200.1 GCA_030620455.1 bacterium
AGAGGTCAGAAAACTCGATGAAGAACGTAGGAAAAGGCGTGAAGATCTTTTAAAAACAATAACAAAAGAGAAAGTTTCTGAGACAGTGCGCCAAACTTTATCTCAACTATACGCAACAAAGAAACGAAAAAAATATCACAGAACCACAAGAACTGAAGAGGAAATAGAAACTATTGATCCCGATATTATTGAGATTCATGAGCTTATGACAACTAGAGAACTTGCTGAAAGACTAAATATTAACCCAGCAGAATTAATTGAAAAATGCTTTAAAGAATTAGCAGTAATTGTAACTTTAAACCAACGGTTGGACTATGAAACTATTTCCTTAATTTCAGAATCATACGAAAAACAAGCAAAGAAAATTGACATCGAAGAGAAAATATATGAGGATGAAGAAGAACTCGATGAATCCAAGCTTGTTCACCGCCCACCAGTCGTAACAGTTATGGGGCACGTCGATCATGGAAAAACTACACTCTTAGATTACTTAAGAAATGCGAATATTGTGGCTGGAGAAGTAGGTGGAATAACACAACATATTGGTGCTTATATGGTTGAGACCGAGTACGGGTATATAACCTTCATAGATACACCTGGACACAGAGCATTCACAGCAATGCGTGCCAGAGGTGCACAGGTTACTGATATTGTCGTTCTTATAATCGATTGGAAAGACTCAGTAATGCCTCAAACTATAGAAGCGATAAGTCACGCAAGAGCAGCAGGTGTCCCAATTATTATTGCCATAAATAAGATGGATTTACCAGACGCTTCTTCTGATAATGTTTTGAAACAACTATCCGATTTAGAGTTGTTATGCGATAAATGGGGTGGAGATACATTATGTATCGAGATATCGGCAAAAACTGGGATGGGAGTTGAAACTCTCATTGAATATATAATATTACAAGCTGAATTGATGGAACTGAAAGCAAATCCGGATAAACTTGCCAGAGGGATTGTTCTTGAAGCCAAACTTGACAAAGGCAAAGGTCCCACTGCTAATGTCCTTATCCAAAACGGAACACTTCGAAAAGGAGATCCTGTAGTATCAGGTATAAATTCTGGTAGAATTAGAAACATTTTTGACGAACGAGGAAAAATTATCCAAGAAGCTAAACCCTCGAGACCTATTCAGATTATGGGAATCAACGGTGTTCCGGAAGTTGGAGACTTATTTTTCGTGGCAGAATCAGAGAAAAGAGCTTCTGAATTAGCATCACAGAAAAAAATTATCAGAGAGCAACAGGGCAGATTCCGATATAGTACTACTCTTGCCGATTTCTATCAAAAGACAACAATAGAAAAAGAGAAAAAAACTCTTAGAATAATTTTGAGGAGTGATGTTGAAGGATCCGCAGAAGCAATATCTGATATGCTATCACAATTTTCATCCGATGAGGTAAAGCTTACAATAATTCATAAAAGTGCAGGAAATATAACGGAAAACGATATATTGCTTGCTGTGGCATCGAGAGCAATTATTTTGGGATTTGGTGTTAAACCTGATGCCAGAGCAAGAGAAGCAGCAGTACTGGAAAACGTTGAAATCCGTCTTTATAATGTTATTTACGATCTTGAAGAAGATATTAAAAAGGCTCTCGAGGGTTTGCTTGAACCTGAAGTTCATGAAGAATATCTTGGCTCAGCAGAAATTTTAAAACTGTTTCGTGACAATGTCGTTGGCTGCCATATACAAGCAGGTGTGCTCAGGAAAAATGCAGACATTAGAATTTCTCGAGATGACGAAATAATCGGGGAAGCAAAAATTGTCGAACTAAAAAGATTCAAAAACACTGTAAAGGAAGTTATTGCTGGTTTAGAATGCGGTGTTTTAATCGAGGGTTTCAAAGGGTTGGAAGTTGGTGACACGTTTGAGGCTTTCATAAAAATTAAAATAAAACGTACTTTAGATTAAAATTTTATCTTTGTGTCATAAATTAATATTGTGAATTTTAGGGAATTATTTAAGTGTTAAAGATATTTTATATATTTACAGTAATATTTCAGTCGGTAAAACATCCAATATACTCTGAAATTAACAAATCATATTAGTAATTTAAATTCCAACTACGCCATAAAATTTGTAATTTGATTAATTCGAAATGATTATTGGAGTTAGAACATTCGATCTCAATATTCCAGGTTGTAGATCTCTAAAAGAGAAAAGATTTGTTGTAAAATCAATACGGGACAAGATTCGATCGAGATTTAATGTTTCGGTGGCTGAAGTAGATTACTTAGACAAGTGGCAAAGAACAGCTATATCTATTGCCACTGTTAATCAAAGCAAATCCTATGTAAACGGACTTTTGGATAAAGTCCTTGAAGTTGTTGAAAATGAGCGAAGAGTCGTCATTATTAACATAAGAACAGAGTTGCTCTAATAAAACTTTTTCTCTTGCCAAATTTCTAATCTCATATAATTTGGAATGATTTATAGGCACTGAAGACGATGTCATATAGATTTTACTGAGGAGTATTTACATGTCTACGAGAACAGAACAAATTGGTGGTCTTATCGCACAAAAAATCAGTGACATTTTGCAAAGAGATATTTCCGACCCAAGATTATCTGGACTTGTAACAATAACAGGTGCAAAAGTTTCTGCCGATTTAAGAAATGCAGTAGTTTATTGGAGCGTTTTGGGTAACGAAGAAGTCTGGAAAGAAGTTGATAGTGCATTATTACATGCTGCAGGATATATTCAAAGGCTCGTGGGGCAAAGAGTAAGTCTCAAAATAACTCCAATACTGAGTTTCGCACCTGATCACACAATGGAGCAAGCACAAAAAATTGAGATACTTATCGATCACCTAAAACCAATCAGCGAACAAACATCAGAGGAAAAATAAACTCTATAAATCATAAAAACTATGAGTAAGTGATGAATATTCCAAAAGACATAATTAATGCAATAAATAGGAACCAATCGTTTGTCATTACTGGTCACATTTCACCGGATGGTGATTGCCTTGGAAGTTCGGTTGCTCTTTCTATGGCTCTTTCTAACATAGGTAAAGAAGTATTCATTCCTTCCCTCGGCAGTTTCAAAGGAAAATATTCTTTCCTTGCCCAATATGGCGAGAAGTTCTCTAAGTTAACTAAAAAAGCAGATATAGCCATTGTTCTTGATTGTTCAACTCCGGACAGAGTTGATTGGGGTATTTTCGGAACTCAGCCCTCGATCCCATTAATTATAATCGACCATCATAAAGGAAATATGATGTTTGGTGAGATTAACTGGGTAGAAGTTGATAAACCTGCAGTAGCCCAAATGATTTATTATCTTCTGAATGAAATGTCCATACCAATAAATGAGAAAATTGCATCCGCTCTATATGTTGCAATACTAACAGACACCGGAAAATTTTCATTTCCCAATACTACGCCCGAGATATTTCGAGTTGCGGGTGATCTCGT
Organism: bacterium; assembly: GCA_030620455.1. Lineage (GTDB taxonomy): Bacteria > UBP14 > UBA6098 > B30-G16 > B30-G16 > JAUWMV01. Next base: position 3,428 of record JAUXEQ010000200.1, read on the forward strand.
TGAACTTGGTGCAAATCCAAAAATCCTAACTGAAAAACTTTATTACAGTAATTCTGAATCTTTCTTAAAAACATTGGTATAGCGCTTACAAGTCTTAGAAGTTATCTGAATGGGGAAGTAATATTTATGACAATCAAGAAAAAGGATGTGCAACAATATTCCACATCTATAACCGAATCTGAGGGTATAATAGATTTTGCAATGTCCTTGAAGAACGTAAAAGTAGCAGTTTTGCTCAAGGAAATTGATAGTAATAATGTCAAAGCATCACTAAGAAGCAGTGACAACGTCGATACAAGCTCGATAGCTAGGATTTTTGGAGGTGGAGGACATAAAAATGCTGCAGGATGTTCTATTTACGGGAATTTAGATTATGCTGAAGATGTTTTACTATCGGCTATCACAAATATTCTTCGTCGTAAAGGCATTGTAAACGAGGAA
>JAUXEQ010000066.1 GCA_030620455.1 bacterium
AACCCAATGAAGGTCGATGAACGAGTTGTTCATACTCCGCAGCACCTCTAAGTCCACCCATTATACCGATCAACGGGCCAGCTTGAAGAGCGGGATAGGCATCCGCAGCCATAACTGCAGTAATTCCAGCAGCAATTTTCTGACGATATTGCGCATAAGCAAAAATAATCCAAGAGTTGTACGCAGCAGAACCCGCTAAAGCTAACACTAAACCAATATCATCGTAGTTTTTTATATTCTGAGTTAGAGGTATATCAACAAGACGAGTGTTGTAATAATCTGTTTCCCATGTCTTATTAAAATCTTCTCCCATTCCTAAGATTAAAAGAAAACCTCCTGGACGCCAACCGAGAAAAACATAATCAACACCGTAAACCTTATTATACTCATCTGCTAACTTTTTCAACCGCGGTTCTACCAATCCCATCCCCATAATGCTAAATGGATTAGCTACTATAACCTTAATATTCTTTTCAAAACAATGTGCCACAACGGCATCAAACATGGGGGAAAGCTCCGCTTCAACTTGAGGATCATAATCTCCAGAGAATAAAACAATATCAGTAGGAGTTAAACTTTCAATATAGTCATAAATAGATTTAACCTCGGGTTGTATTGCTATTGGCATGTGCATCGGAAAAAAGAAAGGTAAAATCACTGCAAGAGTTATCACAATATAAATAATTCTTCTATCTAACTTTTCTAATTTTTTAAAAAAGCCCATAATTTCCTCCTTTAGTTCCCAAGATAAGTCCTCTCAATCCCAAGGATAATCTTAAGTGTCATAAGAAGCGATCCGAGACCTACCCCCAATGCAATGGCTCGTTTGGCAGCCATATTGGGTGAATTGAGTATCCACTGAGATACAGTATTTATAGATGGTATACCCCATGCCGACCAGAAGCTTATCTTATCTCCAATGGGAACACGTCCCAGCATCATAATAACTGCAGCTAAAAGAAGAGCTACTGCTTGTGCGGAATGCGCTCTAAAAGCCCTATATGACGCCGAAGAAATATAAAAGGCTAAAAGAGAAAACACTGTAGCATTAATTGCTGCACTAGTGTATAGAAACATATTTTGGAATAGGGAATCCGAACCTTTCCCGTCAATTAAGGCGAATACTATCATTATCAGTACACTAGCAAGTGTTATAACGGAGAAAACCCAGTTAGATGTCTTTTTCCGAATTCTTGTAATGTGTACTCGTAAGAAACTAAAATAACCGAGAAAGGCGCCAAAAATTGCAATAACAATTGCCCAATCTACGTAGTTCACATACACCCATTTCGAGACATGATGCGGGATAAAATACTGAACGGTCATAATCAAACCCATCATAAATACAATTATCAGTGGAAGTTGTTTCTTCCAGAACATTTATCTAACCTCCCACATTATTATTCTGTTCCTACTGCTTTAAATATATTTGTAAACCAATAAATGCCGCTAGTTGCTGCAGCGACTCCTATTATTAAAAGAAGCATCTCTAAAGCTTTAAGATAGTCCTGAGCTTTCAATGAACCTTTTTGCATAGGATCTTTAGAAAGATATGCTGAAGCTGCATATAATTCTTCCCCAATTAATGTGTAATCGCATGAGGTAAGGAAAAATGGTAGCTGAGTCATATCGTCGGTGCCAGCAACCTGAATAGCTCCTGTCGAGGCTCCGGTTTCGGCTAAAATAAGAGATTCTGCATAGAACCTACCCATAAAGAAATTAGCTGCAGTTTGCTCTCGGATCATTAATCCTGAAACTGCAGCGGCATAAGCAAATTGAGCTGCAGCTATGTAATATATGTCCTCTTCGCTATATAAATCTGGTCTACCTGCATCCATAAATGCATTCTTAACAGTTTCCTGAGCTACAATCATGACAATCGGGTCATAGCATGGCACAATAAGCCTATTTTGATATTCAGCAGCTTTGCTGGCAACTTTTCCTAAAATAGTCATAGAACAAATAGTAGCTATATCACCTATCCATCCTAATCCTGCTACATACATAATTGGACGACCCATTTCAGTTGCACGACCCAAAGCCTCATCGATGTGAACAATACCAGCAATAGGTCTTACATAGAATTCTCTTCCTTTTTTGATGTGGTAAACAAAAAATAATGCGACTGCAACAAAAATAAACACAGCAAAGAATATTGGGAGCTTCGAAAAGTTAAACCAGTTGCCCTTGATATGCACAGGTCCTAACAGTACTGTCCTAGCAACCCAATACGATGGACCTATAACCTGAACTATATAATAGAATTCTCCTTTTGCATCCTTCCAATCGCCGAAATCATCTGTAAATTCTCTATCAGTACCATCTGCCTTCCCGACATATTTAAATGTTGTTAGATCCTCTGGGTCAGTACCTCTATATATAGCGTAATAGTAATCCGGTTTATCAAACTTCGTGGTTGAAATTTTATTCACAGAAATCTCAATCTCAACCTTAGATTCGGGATTTTTAAGCAATCCTCCGCTTTTCTTAACTACCCTACCAATCAATGTATAAGTTCCGGGTTTAACATTTTCAAATTCCATCTCACCAGTGTATTCCTTGTCCACTTTTCTCTTGTCGTTAAACCTGAACTCACCATATAAAGCCTTATCATCCTCATTGCTCCACATCTCATAAACCACTCGAACGTTGAGTTTATCCAGAGGAATAGGATAGATTATATTGACAACTTCCTGTGCTTCGTAGGGAATTTCCTCTAATCCTATTGTGTCGCTTATTTCAATCAATGAGCCATCCTGTGCTGGAATCCAATATAGTTTTCTCTCTTGAACGTTTTCTGTTCTGAGATTTGGTGTAGGATTCTCTACCGAATACTTTATTGCAAGTTCTGGATAGTCCCAAACCAGTATCGCCTGATCTCCTTCATCGTTACCTTTATCCCTTGCAATAATGTTAGGTGGAAGGACTAAAGATTCAGCCGTTACAGGATTGAAAGGAATAAAATCACTTTTTGTGGTCTGACCTATCGTATCGGTCATAACTAAGAATATATTATCGTTAGGCTTTATGTCATTTAGCTTCACAGCTTTCCATGTCGATGAAACCTTAAAAAGAAGTTCTCCAATAGGTGTACTCTCTTCCTCGATGCTATCTTCCTCGACCGGCATAGTTTCCATACCCTCGGGGGCTTTGTAGATAGAATAGGAAACATTATCAAACAATGTCTTAATGTTATTTAAAAACCCAGAATAGCTTAGTCTCAAAACTAATTCACTATTAGTGGAATCGTAGAGAGCAGTCAATGCGTTAGGGATAATAGGTGGTTCATTCTTTGGGGTTATACCCACCGTATCGCTATCCATAAATACTTTTTTTATCGGCTTCCAAGTTTGAACAAGGCAGACCTTATATACATAATGACTGTCCGGATAAATTGGATTCTCCTCTGAGCTTCGTTGCAAAAATGAAATATTGTCATACTTAACAGTATATCTGACACTGTCGGTTACTAATGATATAATTCTTTTGCCGTATTTGAAAAGATAGTATTGCTCGATTTCTCCCGGCAATAAAAGCTGAACCCCTTTATCAACAAAATCAAGTTCCTTTTGGGAAGGTTTCAGTTCTAACGATAAATCTCCCTCATATGGAAGATCAGACCAATAAAACTCCCAAACATTTTCTGGAACGCTTTTCGGACGATATACATTAGCTATTAACGTGTCTGGAAGAATTAAGTAATAGGCACCCTCACCAAAAATATTCGGAATCTTATCCAAAATTTCTCGTGGTGGAACTTCAAGCTCAACACGCACAATCTTTTGCGCACCTAAAGCTAAAATTGAATCTCTGTTTTCATCTGTAAGTTTAACAGCAATAACCTTTGGAACATCATTTTCCTGCGGTTGCGTATAGATATAAAAATCGTATGGAGAAAGGTCATTATACAGTTCATCTTCAAGAACGGGTAATTGAGTTTTAACTTGTAAAGGAGTTATAACTTCAAACTTTGCATCATCAGTCGATCTGTGTTTATCGTAATCTTTACCAGTTGTATATCTTAAAATATCATATCTAATTCCAGGAACAGTGGCAAAATGCTTCCATGAGATGTAAACATTATTTCCACCATCGCCAGGTATATCAATTAAATTTGGAGTTAAAGGTTTCGGCGGGAATGTGTCTTCCGCCTGAAGCAGACTTAGGATTAGTAAAACAACAAATACAAGCCAAAGGCGTCTCATTATGCCTCCTTTCGGATAGCCAATATACTATTTACATGTAATATTCAATTAACCCAATAGTAAATACTTAATCTACACAGATTCTATTCAATCATTTCTAAATTCGCTCTTGGAACAGTAACAACTTCATCACCGAACCTAATAACAGCAACGCGTGCTTCGGTTTCGCTCTGTAATTTTCTTAGTTCAGCTGGCAATTCATCGACTTGGCCAATTTTTCCAAAATATGGAACCCGAATAACTCTAACAGTAGAACCCATTTCCAGCCCTTTTATTTCAGGCGATGTAATTTTGTATAATATTTCATTAGAAGGTTCCTTTTGTTGAATAATAATCTCAGGTCTAATAACTCCCGCTCTAATTTGTGTGGCTCCGTTTATTGAAGCTCTATGTCCTTGATATTTTTTCAATAGTTCAAAAGTTTTATTTGCCATTGGTATGTCGCCAAAACCTTCTGTAACAATAATAGATAATAATGTACTCTCGGATCCAGTAATTGCAACACCAAGATCGTAACCCAGATAATCCACAAGGTCTCGTGCATCAATACCACCAATAACTATACCGATAACACCGAATTTTTCCGCCTTTTCAATTGCGGAAACAGGCAAAACCGTTCCACCAACAATAATCGCTCCACGGCAACTCTCATCTATTTTCGATTCATCTAGAGGTTCTGTGGGGTCATCTACAACAATCTTAATCGTACCATATCTCTCCCCACCAATACCAAAAATTCCCTGAATAAACGATGCCCACGTTTCAATTAATACACCTTCTTTAGGATAGATTTCCTTAACAATACCGGGAATATACGCTTTAACTTCGAGAGGCGCAGGTTCTGCACGAAATATTACCTGACCGGTTATATTTGAGATGCCTTCAACAGTACCATCAAATGGAGCTTTAATCGACGTTCTGAAAAGACCAAAGAAACCTTTGCTTTCAGCCAAAATTTCGTCTTCTGAAAATTCCTCGCCAACCTTCTTTTTCATGTATGTCTTAACTTCGGTGGGTTCGATAGATAATAGTCCAGCAATATTTTCTGTTTTAACTTTTCCGGGAATAAAAGCTCTTGCTACAACTGTATCCGGTAATACAGATTGACCAACCTCTGCTAAAACCTCGCCCTTAATAGGAAGAATTCTATGCTTTTTCACCAATTCATATTCTGAAACTCTGAGTCCAGGGATATAGACATGACCCATATAATATTTCCCCTATCTTCTGCTGGATATAATGAACCAATTAACTTTAATGTTTAGATTTCTGCAAGTAAAATTCTCAAGGTTTCATTAAATAAAAAAACATACATTTCAAATATAAACTATGTAAGTGTACATTCATAAAATTTATTAAATCACTTGAAAAACAATAAAACAAACATATTGAAAATTTGCAAAGTTAAGGTATATTTTTAATATAAAAACATAAATGTGGTTTAAATTTATTAGGGAAATGAAAGAGATAAAGGAAAAATTACATTCCGCTCGTCGAGGAATTCAACTTACCCAAATTGGTGCTAATTTGCTTTCTGGACTATCAATAATACTTGTTGTGATGTTAATATTGACGATACTAAATGGTTTTCTATGGATTCCTTGTTCCGCTCGAAGCATACTATTCTTTTCATGGATCGTTATCTCAATTCTATCAGTTCTGGGAGCAATAATCCTTCCACTAATAAGACCACCATCGCTAAGACTTGTAGCTATTGAATTCGAACGGCAGTTCCCAAGTCTAAGAGAAAAACTTATAACCGCATGTGACCTTTCCAATCAAAATATCGAGTCTTATGGATATTCACCTACAATTGTCAAAACGATAGTTTCAAGAGCAGCAAAGGAGTCTAAAAAGTTACCCATAAAACCACTATTACCTCTCAAATCCACACAAAATAGACTAATGTTCTTTTTTCTTGTCATTTTAGTCTTCATGGGATTTGGATTTGCAATGCCATTACGTTTCACAAAAGGCTTATCCAAAGCCACGAACCCAGGAAGAGAATATCCGCGGCAGACAGAGACAGTCCTTTTCGTTTCGCTCCCTATGAACGGTAATGCGATACGTTTTGAGGATTACACAATATCGATACGTGCTGAAGGGAAACTGCCTGAACGCGTCAAGGTGTATCTGAAACCGAGTGAGTTGGAATGGACACCATTTGAAGCTCAAAAGGACCGAACCAACCCAAAGATCTTCACTCATACTTTTAGCAAAGTATCTGAGGACTTTGAATTCTATGTCGAGGGTGGAGATTTTAGGAGTCGTATTCTAAATGTTAAGGTTTTAGATTTGCCGAGAATTATCGATGTGTCTTTAAAATATAAATTTCCTTCTTATACAAGACTTGCTGTACAATCGATCGAGAACAACGACGGAAATATCGATGCTTTATACGGTACGGAAGTAACAATAAAGGCAACAGCAAATAAAAAACTTTCAAGAGCTGTAATAATATTTAACGACTCGATCGATATTCCAATGGAAATCGACGAACAAGCTGCATCTACAAGAATTATTGTTAGAGATAATGGAACATATAAAATTCACGCGTGGGATAAACAAGGTCAGGCTGAACCGCAACCAGTTCAATATCAGATTAGAGTTCAAATGGATGAAAATCCTGTTGTGGATATCACATTCCCCGCCAGAGATGTAGACATGAATGAAGATATGATTCTTCCACTCGAGATTTATGGTGGAGACGATTTCGGATTTTCAAAATTTGTTCTAAAATATATCGTAACAACACGGGATTCCATTGTGCATTCGACAAATCTACCTTTTAAACAATATGGAAAACGCGAGGTCAAACTGGAACATATTTGGAATCTAAGAAGATTAGACCTTGTTCCTCAAGACCTTGTAAAATATTGGGTAGAGGGTTATGACAACGATAATATTCTCGGACCTAAAATGGGCAAAAGCAAAGTATACACCGTTAGATTCCCATCTATGGTTGAAATAATGCAGGAAGTTGAAAAAGAACAAAATCAGCAGATAACAACTATCGATGATGTCCTTAAACAACAAAAGGAATTAATAGAACGTTCAGAGGAAATGGCACGCAAGCTCGATTCCAAACGTGAAGAGCTTTCATACGAAGAAAAGCAGGAAGCACAGAAATTAATCGAGCAGCAAAAGTCCCTTGCCGAAAAAATGGACCAAACTGCGCAGCAATTCCAAGAGACAATTCAGAAAATCGAGGAAAACAAACTTGTTGCTCGAGACATAATCGAAAAAATGTGGGAAGTGAAACAACTCCTCGAGGACATACTGCCAGAGGAACTTAAAAATGCCATAAGAGAATTGCAGGAAGCCATTGAAAAAATGGATCCTACACAACTCGAAAGAGCAATGGAAAAATTCAAGGTATCTCAGCAGGAGATGATTGAAAAGCTCGATAGAACATTAGAACTTCTGAAGAGAATTAAGGCT
>JAUXEQ010000174.1 GCA_030620455.1 bacterium
TGGGATATTTTCCATATTATTCTTTGATCCTCACAAGTCGATATAACTCTAAAATCATAATTAAGATCGACAGGTTCTAACAATTCCGCTCTAATATTAGCAAGAATAACTTTGAAACCGGTATAAAAACGGAGAATGTTAGGACCGCAGTAATCATGGCAATCGTCATGAGCCCAAATTTCTAAAACTGCCGAGTCGCCAGTAGTAAGACCGTGAAGTTCATAGGTAAAAGTTGTCGTTGGAAAACTATCAGAACTAAACCAGAAATCTTCTGAAAATCCGCTAATAAGTCCGGTATATCTAACAGAATCTATAATCCCTTCAATGCAAACTCTATCCCTTGCTGAAAGGGAAACGACTGCAACGGATTCATAGACTGTCGAGGTTGGTGATGGACTTATTGCATATATATCTGGAGGTACACGATCAACTAAGAATGAATCGATAACTGGGAACCACAGATTATTTCCTATTAAGTTTATTACTGTATCCAATCTTATATGAATCCATTCAAATCCTACAACTGAATAACTGTCGAAATTGATAATAATCGTATCTGTGCCGTGCCATTCAAGTCGTCCTGCGGATTCTAATTCATCGTAATCGTATCGGTTCGGACCGATTCTCAAGACTATAATGCTATCCAATCCCAAGGCATCGTAAATTAATATTCTAATCTGCTGCTCGGAACATGCAGTAATAATTTTTCCATCTCCGTTAGAATCGCAAGGTTCAATAATAGAAGCTTCGGGCCATGTGAATAAGTTATAGAACACCCAACAAGATTCTGCTTCGTTAGGTTCACCAGTGCATAAATCTGAAACGGATATAAGTTGAACATCGACATTATCTCGAGCCTTTGAGCATACTCTTACAGAATCACCAGAAACCAGCGTGAGATCGAACCAAATTGTGTCCGAGTAACCACCAGGAACATTAAAATCAGCTTTCATACTGCCTAATGAGTCCCAAATAGTTACTCTCATCGAGGTTACTTCAGGCTTTATACCTGAAAAGTCGTCCTCCCATATTCCGAGGATATTCACATTATCGACGGTTAATGTTTCTCTGTTTGCCGGATAATAATAGGTAAGCTCGGGTGGTTTAAGATCGACAAGAAACCAGCAAGAATTTTCAAGTATGACGGGGCATTGTTCTGACCACAATATTATCTCAACCGAATCGTGATGATCCCATGAGCCTGTGGTAGGTTCTATGATTATTTCGTCCGGAAAAACTCTATCGGTAGTGCTGCCGTTATAACTTGCCCAGGATGCATCCCCAATAGTTGAGGAGTCTGTCAGAATACCATCGACAAAGACTTTCACATTAATATTTGTTGTATCGGGTGGTCGATAGCCAACAGAACCTATTGCGGGCCAGAGGTATAAATATACCGATTGGTCTAGTTTTGATGTTGTAATCCCACATGGGGATGGGCATAAGTTTAATAGTTCGTAGCTATCGCACGGTGCGACATAGAATTTCCAGCATGTGTCAAATTCATTTGGGCAACAAGAGCAGTCTATACCATAGTTCTTTATTTTATCTATTGCATGAATGCAAACTTCGATAGAATCACCATAATCGAAACTACCTACTACAAATGTGCTATCCCAAAGTGTATCGAAATTGTCTTCAGAGAAATCATTTATTGCCCAGGTTATATATGTGCCTATAGGCTTTCCGCAAATTGTGTCCCAATTGTCATAGGCATCAGAATTGCTTAACCATACGCCTGCTCCATCATCTATTATCTTTGCACCGAATGTAATGTCGAGTGGAAGAATTGTATCACCGGGAGTTGGATAAATCCCGCCAGAAGATACATCTATATATGGACTGGAAAGATCGATATAGAAAGTACAGTGAAGTGATTGACCCCATATAGTGCACATAGATGAAGTTAAAAATATAAACACAAATAAAATCGATATATTTATTTTCATTATAACCTCCTAAATTGGGATTAAAAACTCAACCTAAAACAATTATATATATAACTTTTTTTTAATAAATTGCAAACTTTATTAATAGCAAAAAAAGATTCTTGAAATAATATGTATTTCGCTTAGGGTTCTCCATACTCCTTATTTAAAATCATTAAAGAACCACAACCAATCGAGGGAAAGTTAAAGCAAATCGACTAAGTAAAAATTAAAAACTTTTTTACCTAAAGCAAAAGCCTGAGATTCAAAGGAAAACCTCAGGCTATTAGTTCTAAACCTCTAAATGCACGTTTGTTATAAACGAGCAAATAACATATTGGGAATTTTAATACTTACTTCATCAGTATAATTGTTTTGGATACAGTCATTTCGTCGGCTCTCAAAACAACTAAATAAGTTCCAGTTGGCATATCCGATGCATCAATCGTGATTTCATTGTTACCTTTTGGAATGAGAATACTGCGGACAATACGACCATCTGTGCTGTAAATTTTTAATTCTCCCGGCATATTTGGACACTGAAGCGTCAAATTGACCTTTGTATTGAACGGGTTTGGATAAGCCGAAATAGACATTTGCTTCGGAATTTCTCGATCCAGCTCGTCAATACCTTCAATAATACCGCCTTCAGTAATTTTATAGCGTTTGTTAATTATAACACCAGTGAATTTATCCAAATGACCAGAACCCATCCATTTTACCACTACAGAATCTATCGTAGTAGCCATATCCATGCCAAAATGAAGCATATATCCCTGGGATGTTCCCTCTGTTCCGGCAACAGCGTCAACCTGTCTCATTTGCGGAAATCCTAAATCGGAGCTGTAAACTTTAACAACCGTGCCAACTGCGAATTTATTGCAATCTTTTCCTTGAAGGACAAACTGAACCCAATTTTTGTGGTTTCCAGTTTCGTTCCTGAATACACGCATTCGGTTTCTTGTGGCATCCTGATGTCTTGCAATAAGATCGAGATCACCGTCGTGATCGTAGTCTGTCCATGCACAACCCCAGCTATTGTTTAAATAAATTCCTGATTGATAATTTACATTCTCGAAATGGTCTCCTTTGTTCTCGTATAAAAAGGAATGATAACCATCATAAACACATGAAATGAATAGATCTATCAAACCGTCATTATTGAAGTCACCGAAGACACAGGACGAATGCGTCTCATAATATTGTATTCCCCAATCCTCTCGTTTATCTGTGAAGTCGTATAAAGGTGGTCCGTTTCCAATGAAAAGCTGTGATTTATCGGAGAATGCAAGAAACCTTGGATGTGCTAAGTTTGCAATAAATAGATCCCAAACTAAATCGTTGTTAACATCGACCCATTGCGCACCGATTGTGTGACCATAATAAATATGTGCACCATCATGAATTGGTGTCCCCTGAACGCCATACACATCAGCCAGTTCAACAAATGTTCCATCCCCGTTATTGCTGAATAACCAATTTGGTAGAAGCCTATAATTACCAATATAAAGATCGAGGTCATTATCATCGTCAAAATCACAAGCGACAGCTATTCTGCTGTAAGTATATGGTGGATCGTTAATTATACTCATCCCCACAATCTCGGCATCATCCAGAAAAAACGTTCCATTATTAACATAGTAAAAGTCTGGGAAATATACACCGTGGTCAATCATCCAAACTTCGGAGTTCGCAATGTATATGTCTAGATCACTGTCGTTATCGAAATCGCCTATTCCTGGAGATGCTGAGGGGAAAGTATCGGTAATATCATCACCGATTCCATGGCTTAAGTCAACAAAAGACAGTGATGTTGTAAAATCATTTCTCCATAGTTTGTCTCGAGTTCCCTTTCCTTTAAGCTGAATAATATCAAGATCACCATCGTTATCGAAATCCCAGAAAGTGGTTTTCCCACCGGAGATCATTCCGACAATCGCCGTAATATCCTCGAATGTCCCATCTCTTCTATTTCGCCATATATTTCCGTTGATGAGAAGATCTTCCCAGCCATCATTATCCATATCACCGATGCTAACATGACTTCCACCTGTAATACCTGCTGTAACAGTTACATCTGTAAACCAAGGTGTGGTTACTTCATTAAAGTATTCGCCATATGCCCTTATCATATATGGATAATAGTTACCAAGAGAATCAGCGACCCAATACCATAAACCATCGCGATAGAAATAGACATGACTGACTGGTCCTGTTATGTTGTTAGATATGGATACATTGGTGGTTGAAGATGTATGTTTAACGCCTACATGGAAGGTTTCTAATCCTTCAAGAACGGGGATTCCAGTGGTAAGCGTATCGAGTGTTATTGTATACCACGTGCCTGAGACCGAAAGCCGCAACGGTTGAGGTATAATCAACTCAGTTGTAACGTCTGGTTGATTAGAAACATCACCCCATACGTAAACCAAAA
>JAUXEQ010000157.1 GCA_030620455.1 bacterium
AGAATACCTTTCCCATTAGCGTCAGTAATCAAAGACGCTTTAGTTATCAATGCTGTACCGGATTCAACATTGAATGACACTTCAACACCGGGTGCACCAGCACCAGCGCTATCTTTGTCTAAGACTTCAATTAATGAAGTATCCATACTACCGACATATACTTGTTTAATCAATCGTAATAATAGGCTTTCTGGAGGTGAATAATCCGGTGAAGCAATACGAAAAAGCTCTGATTTATTATAATCTCTTCGCCCATAAACAGTTGCAGTTACTGTGAGTGAGCTATCCGAAGGGATAGTCTTTCCGATTAGGTTGATGTAAACACATGCTATACCAAGTGTATCGGGTGATGCACTTAGCGACGAATCTAATATACTACCACCCATTACACTACTAAAGAAAACCGTATTTGTCGTACTAATTAGATTTCCTTTCGAATCTCGGACCCTCGCACAAACAAGATTATCTTGCCGAGCAGCTCTCAATGGAATAGGTATTGCAAAAAGAGAATCGATATTCCAAACCTTAAATAACTCTGCGGGATATGGATCACCGCTTTGCTTGCAGCCAATGACTATTCCAGAAATTATCATTGCTGTCAAGGCAATTTTAATAAGAAGCAATTTCCTATATGACATAATCTTACCTCCCAAGTCGTGTAATATCACCAATTAAAAATAGATGCTTTGATAAACTTGTCAAGCTAATTGAGCAAAATCCAAATAAATCAACGAATTTTGTGATTTTTTTTTGGTTTTTTTATTTCTCCTCTTCGAAAAAAAAATTTTCAAGAACATCGATCTAAGAATTAATCCTCAATGGGGCAATTCCTAGTCTATCACATAAGTCGTTGTTATTAAGAAGATTATCGGTAGGTCCGTCATAAGCAATTTTTCCAGACTGGAGTGCAATTAAACGAGTTGCAAATTTCGACAATAAGTCTGTCTCATGAGTTATAATTATTATTGAAACCTTTCTATCAACCAATTCACGCACTATAGTAAATATTTTCTCTCTGCCTATATAATCCAAAGACGCAAAAGGTTCGTCAAGGATGAGGATATCTGGCTCAATTGCCAAAACACCTGCGATACCTGCTCTTCTTTGCTGACCATCAGAAAGTTCGAATGGGGATTTTTTCCACATTTCCTCAGAAAGTCCTAAAAGAATTAAAGTGTTTTTGCAGTGTTTTTGAGGGTCGGAAATCCCAAGTGAAGAAGGACCATAAAGTACGTCCTCCCATAATGAGTTTGCAAAAAGCTGACGCTCAGGGAATTGCATCGCCAAACCAGCTCGACCAGATCGAAATATTCTACCGGTCTTAGGCTTTAATATACCAAGAGAAAGAAGAGCAGCAGTGGATTTCCCTTCACCACTTGCACCCACAAGTCCTACAACCTCACCTTTTTTTAATGCAAATGAAATCCCCGAAAAAACATTTATATTCATGTAATCAAAACTAACATTTTCAAATGCGAGAACCGTTTCATCTGTTGGATTTGTTTCAATTTCTGGACCCTGAACCTTTGATATTAAATCCGTTCCATCTATCTTTTTTAATATGCCATTTTTTAGAAGCAATTTCCTTTCGCATCTCGAAAGTATGTCTGGATTTTGAGTTATGTGAACTATTCCTGTTTTCTCTGCAATTTCATTGATTGCGGAACTAAGAGATTTTTTGCCACGGTAATCTAGGAAAGCTTCTGGTTCATCGAGAATTAGATAATCAGCTCCCGAAGCAATAGCTGAAGCAATTGCAAGTCTTGCTTTCATGCCCCCCGAAAGTTCAAGAGACGAACACCCGCAATGAGATTCAAATCCAAAAATATCCATTAAATGTCTTACTCGATATTCAATTTCACTGGATGGGAAAGCTGCATTTTCCGCACCAAAAGCGATCTCCCGATTTATTTGCGAAGCCACAAAACCATCCTCCGGATTCTGGAAAACATATCCAATTCTGTGTCTGAAGTTGGAATAATCGTCATCGATGAAAGGAGAAATACCATCAAGTGCCAATGTCCCAGACCATATTTTTTTTACACCTGCTAATACAAGAGATAGAGTTGTTTTGCCAGAACCGTTGTTTCCGGTAATGCCTACATATTCACCCTGTGAATTATCAAAACTTAAGCCTGATAGTATTTCCTTGAGTTCATAACCGAAAAATATATTTCTACCAATGAGAGCCATTATAAATAAAATATATAGCATTTTAAAAGTAGTTCAACCCTCTGTGATAAAAATTCTTGTAAAACAAGCAAATTGCAGATAGCTTTATTGCAAAACTTTGCATAGGAGGAAAAATGCCAAATATCACACGATCGTTTTTTATTATCTTAATTTTATCAACAGTAGTATTAGCCAGCGGCGGTGGTGGTGGTTTCTTTTGGGTATATCGACCAATGGACGTTAAACCAGCGGAAAAGGCAACTGAAACAATAAGAGATCACATTAGTGGTTACAGTAATTGGGAAATTAGCAACTTTCAGATGGCTTGCGCTCAATTTTCAGGACTTTCCATTGTAAATAAATATTTAAGACTTGGTGGAATAATGAAAATCGGGAGATACGATACGGGTGATCCCTGGTCTGGACCAGACGAGGGTCAAGTTGGGTATGGCGATTTTGCACTTGCTTTTATGCCCGAGGGTTACATGCAATTTGGTATGATTAATGTGGCTGCAGGTTTAGGTTTAGGTATGGGGCTGTATATTACTTATATTGATGACGAACTCGATGAAAACGACGGTGAGAAAGAAATATACTACTTCTTAAATCCAGAGATATCAGGCGCATTCAACCTTTCGAAAAATTTCGCAATCCAACTTGGTATTGGCTACCATGCTCCATTTGCAGGCAGCGATGGCGTATATGAGCGAGGTTCTCTTTTTTTAGAAGAGGTTATTAAACCATCTGATACAGGTGGTGTTTATATCCGTTTAGGTATTTTCTTCGGAAATCTATATGATAAAAAATCCTATGAAAAAGAATATGAGGATTTAAAGAAAGAATTAGAGAAACGAGAACAGGAAAAATTCGAATAGGAATCCTGTGAAACAATAAAATAGCTATTCCTTTTCGAAACCGATTGCTAAGAAACTTCATTCGCCTTTGATTCATAAAGTGAGAATATTAAGCCCATCATTTAGGATGGGCTTTTTCCTGTTTATTATGAAAACCATAAGGTTTAATTTTATTATTTTAAATAAATCACCTTTCTCGTAATTTGGAAATTCTCGTGGTTAGCCTTAATTAAATAGATGCCATCAGTTATATTATCACCGGGTTTCCAGATGACTTCCTTGCCACTAAACCGAGCTACAATATGTCCAGTTAAATCTTGGATAATTATATCGGCGTCGAATGAACATGCAATCTGCAATGCAGAATTAAACGGGTTAGGATAAGCATTAATCCCCCACGATTCGGGCTTTTCAGCAATCTCGTATACTTCCAATAATCCATCTCTGCCGCATATAAATGAATCACCAGGTGTAGCATATTCATTTCCAACAGGATCAACCATTTCAATCTTTAAATAATATATACTATCAGGCATAAGCCCGTCTAAAATAAATTTATGTCGAACCCGCCAAAGCTCTGTCCAATCAGTTGAATCATAGGGCAAAAATCGGGATTGACCATATAAAATCCTAACTTTAATTAACTCCGGGAATTCTACCGACGTAGGAATCTCTATAGAGACAACAGCTGTATCATCGTGCGAATGCAAAAGAATTTCGGGATGTGGTGGTGGAATTGTATCCTTTTCGAGCAATTTACTTTTCAAAGGATTATATATCGGATCGCCAATATATATACCCATCCACATAAACCTCTGTTCAGATAGACACGATGCTTCAGCAAAATTATATCCAGAAAGTATGTAATATAAGAAAACTTCTGGTCTCGCATGACCTATTGTATATGGTTCAGCCACAACACCTGCTCCACAAGTTAATCCTCTTTTGAAAGCATTAGCCAGAAAAGGTTGAGTATCAGAAATGCGTATATTATTACCAGAATTTGAATTTAGGTCACATGCAGCAGCTCCCGGAATCCATTCCCATCTGTCCTGATATCTATTGTAATTATACCATCCACCGTACCACAGTGCATTTGGAGCAGAATCCGCTGGTGAACCATCTGAAAACATAGCAAGGCTTTCGCCAATTTCAGTTTCATATGGCTCCCATTTAAGTTTAAAAAAAGAATTCTCGATGAAGAATTTGCCAAATGCAATGGATGAATCCACCTGAGCATAACTGTTATATCCAAATGGATATCGACTTAGAAGTATAGAATCGGGATATTCGCTAAATCTAGAGTCTACGTATCCTATACCGTTATAATAACCCGAATCAGATATTATATACTTTTCAGCATACAAAGCTTTATCTACTAATCCCTTGCAATATTCAACATCGATTCCATCTAATCTTGTTACCAAAAACAATCTTTTCCCACCATATGTCTCAGTTCCACGAAAATGTCCTTTATCTGAACCAACGGAAGGGGAACTCTCACCATAAACGTAATTAATTAACCCCCAGTGAGTTAAGCGACCATCTGCAGAATCCAAAAGACCAGGAACAT